>CALAXS010000593.1 GCA_937895305.1 uncultured bacterium | reverse complement strand
ACAGTATGTTACTGCGCCGGGGGAACAGCCTTCTCATCTTATCTCTTGGCCCCATCGTCTGAATGTGTCATAGCAATTGATGGCGCATGTCAACCATAAATTGCATAAAAAAACCCCTACTTTTTCGCGGTGCGTAGCTCGATGGTGCAATCGCCTGACAATGGGATACGGTACCGGGTAGCAGGTGCATTGTCCATACTCACAGCACAGACGACTTCGTTGTCGCTCGATTCCAGGATGGCAATAGAGGCGGCTACTGGGTCTTTTTCACCGGGCATAATTAACCAGGCCCAGTTGGTGTTCTTCTCAATCTTTGTTTCGCAGACAATGGTAGGGTTGGGGACTTTGGAATTGTATTTCACGCTATACCAACCCTGAATACCGCCTTCCTCCTGACCCTCCACCAGACCCATCTTCCAGGCTTCCGGTGCGGCTGAAACCACCCGGAGATTGCCCTGCTCGTTTTGTGTGAAGATATCCATGTTCCCACTGACCGCCACCGTGTTGTCCGGGTGAAAGTGCCAGAGTGCGGTGATGTCGCGGGGCTGATTTGTTTCTACCCGGTCCACGACTATCCAGAAGGCATTGTCGATAAACGCTACTGCGCGGGTGTGAGTAGCTTTGCCATCGAGTCCTACATAACCCTGTGTAAAGTGACCCCGCGCGTATGCAAAGTCTTCGGTGATCGAAATCTGGTCCGTCATGGCCTCTTCGGTGAGTGGCCCCATTACTTTTTGGAGCTTGCCATCAACGAGGAGGGTGTTGTGTGATTGTGTCCCGGTAAAGTACCTGCGCCATTTATCGCCAACATAAGAGTAACGACCGCTGTCCACCAGAAGATCCCGACCATAGGCGTGGATACTCAGGTGGTTCTTGTCATAGTGCCGATGGGCTGTACCCGTGGGCCCGAAGTCAAAGAAGCTCCACAGGGCATCGGCTTTCCAGCTACTGCGGAAGATGGCCTGACCTGCCCAGGGAAAAGCTAGGGAGGGTCCACGCTCCGGGCGGGTACCTTTTTTGCCATGGGTAGCAATGTATTGCCAGTCAGCCCGATTGTATTCTTTGGCATGACGCGCAATACGGTCTGCGATCTTTTCATAATCGGAATCATTGTTAAGTGGGTTCTTGCCATTGGGACGGATGATGTAGGCGAGATAGTTCCACATGGATTCCAGCGTCACGTCATAGGCCTGGGGCAGGGCATGGCCTTCCTTTTTCGCCAGGTCAGAAAAACGCTTGAAGTTATTGGCCGCTACTTCATGATAGGAAGAACTCAACTCGATTTGTGCACCATCGGGATAGGTCTGCTGTGTGAGAGAAGTCGTCATTTGATCCACTGTGTACTCATACCAATCTGCGCTGGCCTTGAACTCGGGCCAGGTGGTGGCGATATTGGCAAGGCCGTTCATTTCCATGGTAAGCCAGTTGCCCTCTGTTGCATGGAAGTTACGCCCATAATGAGCATGGTCCGGCAACGCTGACAACATAAGGATCCGCGCAGCCGGACTCAGGGCGTCACACTGCTGTAAGGTGGTGAAGACGCTCTTCCAGTGGGATAAACGCAGTGCAGTCTCCAGACCACGCCATTGGGCACCCCGGGTCTTCTTACCCGGATAAGGGTTGTTCAACACCCAATCGATGAGATGATCATTGATGCGCTGTACATATTTTTCATCACCACTTGCAGCATAGGCTCCCAGAAGCACAGACAAATGGGATTGACGGTTGAGCCCCCAGGCCCACTCGAGGTCGTGGGTGGGGCCCTGCCAGGTCCAGTCCAGTCCGCCGTGGTCCAGGCGCGGGACGGTGTCTGCTACGGCATAGAACGTAAAGGTGTCTTGCAGGATGGCTTTGGCTGCGGCAGAGGCTTTACGGGGTGGCACACTTGGGACAACCGCATCACCCGCATGCTTGTTTTCGTAATAGTCGAGGAGTGTGCGGCAGGCTCCGGGCCAGTCCTTCGCCTGGACTGTTGCGTTGGTCGGGGCCAAGGCCTTGGTCGATAAATCCAGACACTCGAAAAGTCGCTGTATACGGGCCGGCTCGTCCCTGCACAATTCATCCAGCGCAGGATTGGCGAAGGTGGTTGTGGAAAAAACGAGACAACATAGCGATGTGATACTGAACACAGTACGTATGAAGGACATGACGCTTTAACCTTTTGATCGTTGTCCTTCACCGAATTAAGGCATTTGCAGAAATGCTTGTCGACAAAAGGATTTTGTGTTTCTATTTACAAGGTCTCAACTTCACCCGTCATTGCCACACCTCGTTTACACTCGGTTCGCAATGACGGGCTGTTTGGAGACCATGATGACAATACAGGGATTTGGGAGAGCCGTGAAATATTTGTTATGTGGTTTTAGCATTCACTCCACACATCCCCTACCCCATGGGGATTTGTACTGGACGACCCTCTATACCACTCAGGTCTGCTGCATAACAGATTTCATGCGTCTTGAAAGCGTCGGCGATGCTCGCATGGGATTCCTTGTCGAAGCGGATGCAATCGATGAGGTGGGTGGCTTCGTCGGTAAAGGGGTGGTGCGATACATCACCACTGTCGGGCAGGATGGTCGGGGTGGTGACCCAATCGGTCTGACCGGGAAACTTGGTCTTGGACCAGATCTTGTTATTCTTGATGGTGCCATGGGTGCCCACGAGGTTGATATTGAAAACATAGGGTTGCGTACTTTCGATGCATGAGGTCACTTTGCCCACACGTCCGTCGGCGAATTTACAGATAGTGCAGGAGGTGGGGTGGTATTCGTAATCGGAATAGTCCACGCCATTGCTGGCGGTACTGTATTGCATAACCTCCACCACATCACCGCCCATGAACCAGCGCAGGGCATCTACAGCATGACACCCGGCAGAGAGCAGGGAACTAACACCGATTTCTTTTTTGATGTTCCAGCCGTACTGCTGGTACCAGGGGCCGATGCCATGGAAATAGTCCACTTCACCCAGAAAAACCCTACCAATAGAATCATCGGCGAGCTGTGATTTGATTAGCTCAAAGAGAGGATTCCAGCGGAGTACGAAACTTACCACCGATTTTACCCCTGCATCTGCTACGGCATCGCGGATGGCGCGCGCGTCATCGAGGGAGGTGGCCATCGCCTTTTCCAGGAGGATGTGCTTGCCTGCCTGGGCTATGGCAAGGGCCTGTTCCCGGTGGCAATCCGGAGGTGTTGCGATGGCGACGATGTTTATAGAATCATCATTCACGATGGTATTAATGTCTGTAACAGCTTTTGCGCCAGGTGCTTGCGCATCCACGAAGGCCTGGGTGCGGGCCTGGTCACGACCACAGATAATCTTTACTTCTGCATGGGGATTACTCGAGAAAGCCTTTACATGCTCTCCTGCAACCCAACCCGTTCCAATGATAGCGACGCCAAAGCTTTCCATGATAAGTGCCTTTCTCCAGAAAAAAATGAATACAACCCTTCTCTAAGTTGTTGCATCCAAGGTACAGATTTCGGATTAGCCTAGCATAAAAAGGTTGGGATTGCCCATTTTTTGGGTTTGCAGTATACTAGAGTGAGAGAGTGGCTAATTGTGTGAAGATTGAAAAGGCGCGAGAGGTGGTATTTGTACAATGATTATGTACTGTGTAAATCATAGTAAGGCAGAAGCAGATGGCTATTGTTGCAGCTGTGGTAATCTGTGCTGCACCAATTGCCTTACGATTTTCGAAGGGGAGCGTTATTGCGAACGATGCTTTAAACCATTGGGCAAGAAGGCAGGTCGCGAATTTGTTTCTATCCAGGGGATGAAGGACAAAGAGCAGAAGCATCGCGAGGCGTTGCACAGTGACAAGCGGCAGCGTTTGGTCGTCCATACCCTGGATCATGAAATTGGCTATGGTGTGAGCTATGCCATGAACATCAAAGAGCCTGGTTTTAATCTGGATTTGTGCTACCCCACCGGTGAGGCCATGGGCAAGACCCGGTATTTTGAGTTCAAGGATCTCAAGGCGGTTTATTATGTCAAAAGCTTTGATGGTAAGTATGATCGTAAGGTGGAGGTGACGGAGTGGAATGCCCAGGGTTCATCGATTGTGGTGAAATTCAAGGA
>CALAXS010000592.1 GCA_937895305.1 uncultured bacterium | reverse complement strand
GCCTGAGCCAGAGCCGGAACCAGAACCCCCAAAGCCAGAGCCCAAGCCTAAACCTAAACCGGAACCGCCGAAGAAAAAGGATAAGCCTGCGCTTAAAAAGGAAGAGCCCAAGAAAGAACCGGAGAAAAAACCTGATCCACCAAAACCTGATCCACCAAAACCGGATCCACCAAAACCGGATCCACCAAAGCCTAATCCTTTACCGGTGAAAGACATCGAAGAGAAGGAAGTAGAGAAGAAGCCACCGCCAAAGCCTCCGGGTCCAGTGAGTCGGAGTACGGCTGCGGTTGATTTACCCCCACAACTCAATGGCTGGATTCGTCGGGTACAACGTAATGTAGAATTTCATTGGTCTTTGCCTTCGGGTATAAAACTGGATGCCGAAGAGTCAGTGGCTGAAGTAGCTTTTTGGGTAGGTAAAGATGGTAGTCTTCTGGATGAACCGAAAATAGTGAAGCATGCGAGTGATCCCTTGCTGGGCCAGTCGGGTGTAGCAGCTATTAAACTTTCGGCACCGTTTCCACCGTTACCGGAAACATTGAATGTCGTTGAACAACAAATTGTATATGCCTTTACCTTGACACGGTAAGGATTAAATGAATGGTTATAAACAGGAGAAACACACGGTGATTGCACTAATTCGTAAATCGTTGGTTTTGGGTGTAGTTGTATTTTTAAGTGGGAGTGTTATGGCACAGCCCACAACGCTGCGTATCGAATCGGTAGGTGGGGTGGACCAACGCATCCCTGTCGCGGTACCTGCGGTGGCCTTTGATGATCCGGCGTTGGCGCCGATTGCGAAGGTCATCACGGATGTGTTGCGCAGTGACCTGGCCTACTCGGGTGAGTGCCTGGTCTTGACGGAAAGCCAGTTTCCCAAGACTTTTGGTGGCTTGACCATGGACGTAAATGAGCTGGACCGGGATGCGTGGGGCGCAACCACAGCGGAAAATCTGGTCTATGGAAATGTGCATATGGAGGGGGATGAGTTGGTGACGCAGTTCCGTCTCTTTGATCTCTTTTCGAAGGATCAGCTTGCGGGGCAGGAGCTGCGGGTGAAACAAACATTCCCACGCCTGGCCGCCCATCGATTTACGGAGGAGGTGCTGCGCCAGTTGACGGGAGTGAAGGGGATGGGATCGTCAGAGATTGTATTCAGTGGTGGTGAAACGGGTAAGAAGGAAATTTACATAGCTGATTATGACGGAGCAAATGTAAAACGCCTGACCAATCATGGTTCCATATCCATTAAGCCGAAGGTCTCGCCGGATGGCAATAAAATTGCCTACCTCTCCTACAAGGACCGCTATTCGTTCCTGTATATTTTTAACCGTCATACAGGGGAATCGGTTCCCCTCTCCAAGGAAGTGGGACTGAACTCAGCACCGGCATGGGCACCCGATGGGCAGTATCTGGCCATGACCTTGAGTAAGGACGGGAACACCGAGATTTATCTCAAAAATATGGATGGGACCAATGCCCGTCGACTGACCAATAACAAAGCGGGTGACACCTCCCCCGTATTCTCGCCAGATGGTAGTCGCATTGCTTTTGTGAGTGATCGTATAGGCAATCCGAATATCTTTGTCATGAATGTGGATGGCAGCAATGCAACACGTGTTTCGTTTCAGGGTGGGAGTTCCTATGACCCGACCTGGTCACCCGATGGAAAGTCTATCGCCTATGTTGCAGAGAAAACAGGCGAGGGGCTGGAGATTTATATGATGGATGCCAATGGTCAGAATCCACAGCGATTAACAGACACGCCCGGTAGCAATGAATCGCCCAGCTGGTCGCCGGATTCGCGGCATGTAGCATTTATGTCAACGCGCCGGGGAAGTGCGGAACTGTGGAGTGTTACGGTGAAGACGGGTCAGCAACAGCCTGTATCGGGTTTGAATCTGCGCAGTGAGGGCGCAAACTGGGGACCCCGTCGTCTATAGCCGACTCATAGCATGGGCTTGCATAAAAGGGCACGACATAGCATTTTATTTACGGGGCTGGAACGCTTTGAGGCGTATCCAGTCCCTCCCACTTTGCGACACCCTTTTCAAAACTCAGATGCCAGCCATCGAAGTGCAGGTCCTGGGCTATGGTGACGGGAAACTCCCCCAGTATTTGACCCTGTAACTGCACTTGAACCGTGCCGATGTGCGTACCTGCCTTGAGGGGCGGTTCCAGCATGCCGGAAAAGGAATGGTGGTATTCCAGTGCTTCACGTGCGGAATCGGACAAGGGCAAACTCAGGTTTTCCAATGCAATAAGGGTTACCGCAGCGGGCTTTCCGTCCAGTACCGGAACAGGATCACCGAAGGGTTGATTCGCCCTGGCAACCTGAAACGGTTGAACTTCATCAAAACCATGGTCCATCATTTCTTCGGCCCGGTTAAAGCGCCCGTATTTTGAAGGGGAACCCATGACCACGCTGATGAGGCGCACCCCATTGCGTTCGGCAGTGGCTGCGACACAGAATCCTGCTGCGCGAATGTAGCCTGTTTTCAGGCCATCACAGTCGGGCATACGCCATAACAATTTGTTGGTGTTGTATTTTAGCGGGTCCTCGGGGCGGAATTGCAGCTCCTGCATTCCGGTCCATTGCATGATTTTGGGGCGCTGTATGCAGGCCTGGGCGAGACGTGTCATGTCACGGGCGGTAGTCTGGTCCGGGGATTCACCGGGATCCGGCGGCAGACCATGCACGCTGTAAAACCGGGTCCGGGTCATGCCCAGAGACTGGGTACGCTCGTACATGGCAGCGCGATAGGCTTCCTCGCTCCCCCAGAGGCTTTCGCTAATGGCCATGGCTGCGTCGTTGGCGGATGCGATGGAGAGGGCTTCCATAAGTTTGATGAGAGGCCAGGTCTCGCCATAGTTGAGGTAGACCTGGGTCCCGCCCATTTTCTCGGCGTGAAGTGAAACAGGGATGGCTTTGTCGTAAGGCCATTTGCCCTGCTCTACACCTTCGTCAACGAGAAGCATCATGATGAGCTTAATCATGCTGGCAGGGGGGCGAACCAGATCGGCATTTTCTTCATCGAGAACGATGCCTGTACTGGCTTCAATGCATATCGTACTCTGCGGTGCCAACTCTTGGGCGTTGAGTGGTGCAGCATAAAGCACCGCCAGAAGCGATACTACTACTGGAAGTACAATATATTGC
>CALAXS010000591.1 GCA_937895305.1 uncultured bacterium | reverse complement strand
AATGTTAAAGGGCCTGTTGACCATATATACCTCAAAAGCTAAACAGATACTATAGCTATGATAGGTTGCTCAACGCTTCCAGTCAAACGGAACAACTTGCAAAATCCTGCTTTGGCTTTTGGTAAAGCCTATGCTACCATGCGCTTATGATAAAGTTATCACAATTCAGTCGCAACATGGTTCCTGTACTGCTTATTTTATGCATGGAGAGTACCGCGCAAAGCAGTATAGGGGATGTTCTCTCGGGCAACCTCATCAAGCCGGAGGTCGGTGTGTTTGCCTGGTACGAACTGACCGATACCAGTACCCATACCAAATACTATTTACGACAGGCGGTGACCGGAAAAGAGAAGATTAAACGAAAGACGGGCTACTGGGTCGAGACACAGCTGCTCCCTGAGCAAGGGATCCCCCTGTTATACAGGATGCTGCTCACGGGTCCGGCCAACGATCCAGCCAACGTACACCGGATCCTGTGGCAAAAAAACACGGGTACCCTGGATGAGATTGATGTCAAGGACATGGTCGATACAAAACCCGAGGCCCTGCCCCAGGAAGATCTGGGTGAGGTGGATCTGGAAACTTTTCAGGGTACAATGAAGTGCAGACATATTCGATTAAAAAGTGAGGACGATCTTGAGTTGTGGTTAAATGATGCGGTGCGCCCTACGGGGATCGTACAGGCAAAATCATCACGCGGCATGTTGATTTTGCAACGCTTCGGTTCGGGCGGTCCAGATGGTGCGCGCCAGGCCACACCGACACAGGATGAAACGGAACAACCTCAAATTGATGAGACTTCGCGTTCAGATGGGACGGAATCGCGTAGTGGCGTGAAACGTAACTTCAACAACAAGCGAAGGACAAAACAATGAAGCAACGCTACCCCATTTCCCTTCTGGCAATGCTGACCCTGCTATGCGCAGGGTGCCAGACGACCGGCCCAAATGAACAGACCACCGCACCCGGCGACACGAAGTCGATGACCTATGTTCCAGCAGGGCAGGTAGCCCGGTTGCAGATGGGGGATGGACAATACCCCACACTTTTCAGTGCGGCCTCTACGGCCATCTGGGTTCAGCCTGTGATGGGGCCTGTTGCCAGTGATGGGGAAGCGGCTACCCAGAGCACGGACACGACATCTGCAATGACACAGCATTTTCATGTATTTGAATGTAGCCTGGAATCCATGTTCTCCGACCGCAGTATCGCTTACGATGCGGTGGGGTTGCGCGGTGTACAGATCCATCTTGAAACGCCCGGCGGAAAACGCTTTCCGCCGACCCAGACGATGATGGGTCGTGATCTTGCCGAAAGTGCTCAGGGCGCCTTGAAGATCTATGGGCGGACCGTGTTGTTAGCTTTTGCCAAAGACGCCGTACCCCTTACGAGCCAGGGTTCGGGTACGGTGCGCCTCGTTCTGGAAGGACACAACACCACCTTCTACTTTGAATGGCTACCCCAGCCCCAGATGGTTTCTATCAAACAGGAAAAGCGCCAGGAGCGGGTGGGCAATGTAAAGCAAGGGGTGAAGCGCAGTCTTGAAAAGGGCAAAAATGTTTCGCACCGCTTCGATTAATTTCAGGAAACGACCCTACCGTGTTTGCAGCACTTTTCTCGTTCCCAAGCTCTGCTTGGGAATGCATACCCCGGAGCTCTGCTCCGGAAAACAGGCGCGATTGACCGGAAATGCTACGGCCTCAGTCCCGGGTTGGGCTAAGCATGCTGGCGCGGAGACCGTAGCACGGCCTGCAATAACCCGCCTCCGCGGGAATGACAAGGTTTGTAGTTTTTTCTGTGGAGCAACATAATCAAAGTGACGACAGTTTTTTTAAAGTACGCTAATTTTCAGGATACCACCCTATCGTGTTTGCAGCACTTAGATTCGGGATGACCCTCATCGGCCTTCTACTCATTGCTATTGCGATTGGGGGGATTGTCCTCTTTACCCAGATGGAAGGTACAGCGCGACGCTTCCTCGAAGCGCAGGCCAGCCAGGTTTTTGATGCAGAAGTAAAGATCGGTAGACTGACCTGGACCTTGAGTAACCCTGGTGTGCTTCTGGAAGATATCTCCA
>CALAXS010000590.1 GCA_937895305.1 uncultured bacterium | reverse complement strand
CAACCGATGCCACAACAAGCAGATTCGTAACAATAATTTGTTAAAATGCTCTAAGTACCTAAAAAATACAAAACACATTGCAGGTTCTCTTCCACTGCTTGCGCACTTTCAAGGCGAAGCACCAGTCAGTAATACAGTGTCCGAAGCCATTCAAGACTTCCTCTTAATGCCTTAATATTTACCATGCCACACGCTAACGCTAGCTAAAAACCCACACCACCTGTCATTGCGAGGAGCGCAGCGACGCGGCAATCTGGCTTGGCCCAGATGATTAGACAGTGGAAGCTATGACTCCGGCATCATGTCTTTCGGGCCAAGCCAGATTGCCACGCCTCGTTTATACTCGGCTCGCATTAACGGGGTACGTGAAGACAATGCGACATAGCCCATGTCATCGTGATTCATTTGCTTACCTGCGTGACAACATTTCCAGCGCACCCACCACCATCAACAACTGATAACGCATGTGCTCTTTCAGCGGGAACGATTCAACACTATGCTTTTCAATCAAGGCATCCAGCGCAGCATCCGTCCCGGCAGCACGCGCTTCAATAAGGTCATCTCGAAAACGGAATAGCACCGGGTCGCCCAGCGTGGAATCCGATCCGTCGATCAAGAACAGGGGCATCTCGCTCACCATGCACAAGGGTCCACCCCCCAACGAGGTCACCCATTCCATAGACGATGGATGAAACTTCGCTGCCATCTCCAGATCATCCTCTGCTTCAAAGAATGCGCGCATTGCATTATGGTTTGGTGTGCTACAAAAACCCGGCGCAATGCGCGTGAACCCCTTCAATCCCTTGCGGTCGATGTCGTGAAAGCCCACATTCCGCGCTGCGCAACAGCAGGTCAACATGTCCTGTAATTCAGCGGTGCGACTTATCCAATCTTCATGAATCAGAAACCATGCACCCTCGGCGAAGCCCATACCATGCAAGGAAAAGTGCGCATCATAAGGCCCATGCCCTTTCAGGTAGCCCATAGCGGCATTATTCTCTGGGCGTAATCCTGGCGTACTAAATCCGAACTCAATGTCGTCTCCAGGCTGCTCGCGAATAGCCTGTTTCGCATAAGCCTTAAAGTCTACCGGGTCATGAAACCAGGGTCTATTCGCATCTGATCCATCCGGATTCATCTGAGGGACTACATAAAACGTGAATGCATCCAGCAGATGGGGTGCGAATTCTCCTATCGCTTCCACCAATATCTGCGCCGTCATGGGCCCCATGGGTTCATCGGCATGACTACCGCCAATGACCGACACCTTGCGTACCCCTGTACCAAAACTATAGCCCACCATTTCCTGGCCACTGCGACTTTGACCTATCTCAGTAAATTCGCCATAGCTTGCTACATGGCTTCGCACCGACGCCATATCCCGAAAATTTATCCAACTATCGGGCAGTTCAGCATGAAGCAAGCGTTGAATGGGTTCCAGATTTTCCATGCTTTTAATTCCCCAGAATTTCCTGAATCATCAATTCGATATCAAGGGCATTCACCACGCCAGAACTGTCCATATCCGCTCGTGGACCGGTACCCACAACAGCAGCATTCGCCATTATCTGTAGGTCCACTGAATCTACCGTCCCGGAACGATCCAAATCGAAGGGTGAGAAAGCACCCGCAAGAAAAAACTCCAGTACCGAATAGGACACATCAAAACGACCGTAGTAGTCCGGCTCATTCGTTAAGGTACAGGATGCACGTCCACCCCAAAGCTGGCCCACGACTTGCGCGGTTGATGCCAGAAAAATGGGGCTGCCCGAGGACGCGGGCTCAGTGGTGCCATCGTTCCATAAAATTTCATGGAAGCGGTCCAGGGACTGCAGGTGCCCACCTGCGCTCTGTGGGCTACCCGAATCCACCTTATCCCCAAAGCTGATGCGTTTAAAATCACCTGAAGGATGATGTATCCCCACGATATCATCACCAAGACCAAGGGCAGCCGTGCGCCAGCCCAGCCAGGTCAAGCCTGCGGGCGGCGCAAAACGTAATCGCAGCAACGTAACGTCTGTGCCCGAATTTACTGAATTCCCGGCCAGAAAATCTGCACCCCCGACCGAACGCGGCACCGTCGCAACACTCGGCACACTCCCGCCGCAACTATCCATCTCATAAAACCAATACACTTCGATGTTGGCACTTCCACCACCACCGGATTCACCACTAACGCAATGGTTGGCAGTTAGAAAAAAGGGCGTCCGTGTAATCGGGTCTGTATCGGCAAGAATACTCCCGGTACACCACAAGCCCCCGTTGGACCCGACCGAGGCAATCCCACCGACGCCTAAGGCGGTCTCTTCCCAATCCGGAAAACAGGGTGTTGGATTATTGCACGATCCCGCTGCCCCTTTGGCACTACTTTGCCAGGGATCCCTGAAATTATGCATCACCTCCGAAACCCCAAAGGTTACCCCGTCCAACCCGGCACCCACAGGCAATGCACACTCCACCACAATCAAATCGCTATACACCGTCGGGGACCAAAGCGAATCGCTGTTGACTGCACAAGGCCAAACCTGATCTTGCGTATAGCCATCATAAACCAACAAACGACTCCCCACGGGTAACTCATGCTCCGTGAAATGTACCCGCATCCCTGTCGCACCGGGTGCTTGAATAGACAGGGTACTCACCCAGCGTCCCTCCACCAATTGCCAATCCATAGTATCTGTACCCGTTGACTTGGCCTCCAGTAATTCAGGCAACGGACGACGTACCCCAATCACCAGCACGCCTTTCTCGGCACTTATCACATCTTCAATGGCATCAGGAGCCAATGGGGCCAATTGAATCCCGTCAACCCGCAGTTGTTTCCGGACCGCCATGGGTATGGGGGCAGCTTGCTGGACGGAACCCTGCAGGACGCGCTCCGATGGTACTGAAATCCCTTGCCCCCAACCCGTCAAAGATAAGGCGATACACAGGAGGCCACCCAAAACCAATGAATACTGTCTGTACATGCCCACTTCCTAACGGTACTGCGACTCACCAACACGTCAAGTGTAATCTATACCCAATCCATATCGCCACTGTTACCAATTTCCATGCCTAACTTTATTCAACACACCCTTTTATGCTAGAATTCCACGGAATTTTCGCCCAGATTTCGGGCGCTTTTTGGGCCTAATCTAACCTATAGACCGGAGCTGACATGTCTGCACAACCTACTACTATGTTTGATCTTACAGGAAAAACTGCCGTTGTCACGGGTGGCGGAGGGGTCCTGGGCGGCTCCATCGCTGAAGGACTCGCCAGTGCCGGGGCCACCGTCGCTATCGCTGATGTGCGCCTGGATATGGCGCAGGCCGTGGCTGACAAAATCATCGCAGCAGGTGGTAAAGCCAAGGGCTATGCCCTGGATGTCTTTGACCGTGCCACCATCGAAGCCTGTAATACAGCGATATGTGCTGACTTCTGCCAGGTGGATATCCTCATCAATGGCGTGGGTGGCAACATGGGCGGTGCAACCACTTCCCCCGACCAGAGCTTCTTCGATTTGCCCCAGGATGCCATGCTGAAAGTTATCGACCTGAACCTCGTGGGTGGCGTGGTCCTCCCCTCGCAGGTCTTCATCAAATCCATGATCAATAACGAAGACGGGGGTGTCATTATCAACATCTCTTCCATGAACGCCTTCCGTCCCCTGACCCGTATCCCCGGCTATAGCGCAGCCAAGGCAGCGGTGAGTAACTTTACCCAATGGCTCGCGGTACACCTCGCCCAGGAATACAGCCCCAAGCTGCGTGTCAACGCCGTGGCCCCCGGCTTCTTCCTTACGGAGCAGAATCGTTTCCTGCTCACCGACAAAGAGACTGGCGAGCCTACGCCGCGTGGCGAGACGATCATTGGCCATACTCCGCAAGGTCGCTATGGCAGCCCCGAAGATCTCATCGGCACCACCATCTGGCTTGCCAGCGATGCATCCAAATTTGTAACCGGTATTGTCGTACCCGTGGATGGCGGTTTCTCCGCTTTCTCCGGCGTTTAAAGCAACAATTAAACTACAGCATACAACGGGAAGAAACTGACCATGACCGACGCAGTAGAACAACTTAAAAACCACAAACCCAAACATGAATTCCTCATCTGCATCGATTCCGATGGGTGTGCATTCGACACCATGGAATTGAAGCACAAGGAATGCTTCATCCCCAACATCATCAGCTATTGGGGTCTTCAGGCGGTGTCCAAGTACGCCCGTGAAGCGGCTGAGTTCGTGAATCTCTATTCCAAATGGCGCGGCATAAATCGCTTCCCTGCCCTCCTCATGACATTCGACCTGCTCAAGGACTGGGACAAGGTTCAGGCCCGTGGCGTTAAAATCCCGCCTGTGCACAATCTGCGCAAATGGGTAGAAACTGAATCCAAGCTCGGTAACCCGGTCCTGGAAGCCTTCTGCGAAGAGCACGATCACAAGGATATGCACCACACCCTCAAGTGGAGTAAAGCCGTCAACGAAACGGTGAACGATATTGTGCAGGGCGGCTTGCCTCCCTTCCCCTTCGTGCGCGAATCCCTTGAAAAGGCTTTTAATAAAGCTGACATGATGGTCTGTTCCCAGACCCCCTGCGAAGCACTTACTCGCGAATGGGACGAGCAGGACATGACCAAGCTGGTCTTCTCCATCAATGGTCAGGAACAGGGTAAGAAAAATGAGCACATCGCCTTCGCCTCTGAAGGACGCTATGAAAAATCGAAGATACTCATGATTGGCGATGCGCCGGGTGATCGCAAGGCTGCTGAACTCAACGATGCGCTTTTCTTCCCCATTAATCCCGGCGCAGAAGAAGCGTCCTGGGAACGGTTCTACAACGAAGGGTTGGACAAGTTCTTCGCTGGTGAATACGCCGGTGCCTACGAAGCTGCGCTCATCGAAGAGTTTGAAGGCTACCTTCCCGAAACACCCCCCTGGAAATAAGCATCCATGAAAATCGTCGTCGATGAAAATATCCCCTATGGCAACGAGGCTTTCTCTCAGCTGGGCGAAGTCGTCACCTTGCCCGGGCGTGCTATTGCCAAGGCCGACCTCATGGACGCCCAGGCCCTTATGGTGCGCTCCATCACCAAGGTCAACGCTGACCTGCTGGAAGGTACTGACATTCAGTTCGTCGCCACGGCGACTATAGGTGAAGACCACATCGACAAGCCTTATCTGAAAAGTAACAACATCGGTTTCTCTTCTGCGCCTGGTTGTAATGCCAATAGCGTGGGCGAATATATCGCTGCGGCACTACTCCATTTCGCAGAGAAGCACAGCATGGACCTGACCCAGGCTTCCCTCGGCATCATCGGCGTGGGTAACGTAGGTAAGAAAGTCCTCGCTAAGGCCAAAGCGCTGGGCATGCGTTGCATACTCAATGACCCGCCGCTGGCAGGAGAAACTGCCGAGCCCATCTATCGTCCGCTGGAAGAGGCCCTCGCGTGTGATTTCGTGACGACCCACGTACCCCTAAGCAAGGATGGCCCCTATCCTACATTTCATCTTGCGGATCAGGCTTTCTTTGATGCTATGGGTGACGATGCCATCTATCTCAATTCCTCGCGCGGTGCTGTCGCGGATAATCAGGCCCTTAAGGCCACGCTTAAGGCAGGCAAGCTGCGTGATTGTCTCCTCGATGTCTGGGAAGGCGAACCGGAACCCGACATGGAACTGGTAGACCTCGTGGAAATTGCTACGCCCCACATCGCAGGCTATTCCTTCGATGGCAAGGTCGATGGCACACAACAGATTTATGATGCGGCGTGCCGCCACTTCAAGATTAATAAGCCCTGGGACCCGACACCGCTGTTGCCCGAGCCGGAGTGCCCTGCATTAAGCATCGACACCCCCGGCCATGCAGGGATTCATGCAGCCATTCGTGCAGTCTATGAAATCATGAATGATGACAAAGACTTTCGTGGACTCAATGATTGTCCAGCCGAAGAGCATGCTGTATTCTTTGACCAACTGCGCAAGAACTATCCCCGACGTCGCGAATTTCAAAACACTATCGTCAGCCTGGGTGATGCTGCTCAGGGCTTGGCCCCTACCGTTGACGCCCTTGGCTTCAGGAGAAATGGCTCATGCTGAAAAAACACATCGCTACCGACGGATTCCTGAGCGACGATGATCTGCGGCACTTCGTTTTCGACATCGCCAAAGACATGACGGTTGACGATAAGCGTATCCTGTTTATCATCCCCGATCATACCCGTTCCATGCCCATGCCGCTGCTCTTCAAGGCTTTTCATGAAGCTCTTGCGGAACGTGTCGATAAAATGGATTACCTCATAGCGCTGGGTACCCACCCGCCCATGACGGATGAAATGATTGAAACCCTTGTGGGTATCACCCCGGAAGAACGTAGTGGGGTTTACGCCAATGTCGATATTTTTAATCATGCCTGGGATGACCCTGATGCCCTCGCCACCATCGGCACCCTGGACGAAGACACGGTTGATAAAATTTCTGAAGGGCGTTTGCGTGAATCGGTAGATGTCACCATCAACAAACGCATCCTCGATTATGATCAGGTCTTTATTGTTGGCCCTGTATTCCCTCACGAAGTCGTCGGCTTCAGTGGTGGCAACAAATATTTCTTCCCAGGCATTGCTGGCCCTGACATATTGAATCTCTTCCACTGGCTCGGTGCCCTCATGACTAATTATGCCATCAACGGCACGAAGTACACTCCGGTACGCGACGTCATTAACCACTCCGCTGCCATGATTACGACCGAAGCTCACTGCTTCTGTCTCACCGTATTGGGGAAAAACACCAAGGCCATCTTTTATGGCACCCCCGACGAAGCCTGGGACGCTGCGGCAGACATGAGTGCCGAGACCCACATCGTTTACAAGCCCAAACCTTTCAAGCGCGTTCTCGCCATGGCCCCGCCCATGTACGACGAGATCTGGGTAGCGGGTAAGTGCATGTACAAGCTGGAGCCTGTGGTCGCCGATGGTGGTGAATTGATAATCTATGGGAAGCACATCGACGAAGTGAGTATTACCCACAACAAGTACATTAAAAAAGTGGGCTACCATGTGCGCGACTACTTTACGAAACAAGAAGACCGCTTCAAGGACATTCCCCGCTCCATACAGGCCCACTCCACCCACGTGAAGGGTATGGGCACCTATGAGGACGGTGTGGAAAAACCACGCGTCACGGTTACCCTCGCCACCAGCATTCCCAAAGAAGTCTGTGACCAGATTAACCTGGGCTATCTCGACCCCGATACCATCGACCCGAAAGATTTTGAAAACCGCGAAGCCGAAGGCATCCTTCTCGTGCGTAATGCTGGAGAAATCCTGCACCACATAAAAGAAGAGGGCTGACCCTGTCATGCGTATGGCCTATAGCGGGTTAGTTACCCTGCTCATACTCACTGGCTGCTATGCAAAAAGTCCAAGCGAAGAGACAGAACATTATCTGACAAACCGGGTTGTACAATTGAATCAGGAAGCACTCCAGGCACTGGAAGCGAACGACCCTGAGTTGGCCCTCACCCATATCAGTGAGGCGGTTCGTGCGGATCCCGAATATTGGCTGCTCCATGTGAACCACGCTGCTATCCAGGTGCGCCTTGGGAATTACGATCAGGCTATGAAGGCGTATGCGAAGGCGCAAAAGCTCGAAACGACCTATTGCGACGGCGCACTGGCCCAGGGTTTTATTAGTGAACGTCTGGAAAAAACAGAAGAAGCGAAAAAGTTTTATGCGAAGGCCGCAGCCTGTTTTGGAGCGGTTGAGAACATTGAACTACTTGACCCCAGATCGGCCACGCGCCTGGCCCTGACACAATACATGGAAAAAGGTCAGGTCGAGGGACTACAGTCCATCAACCAAGTGCTTAAACAATATCCAAATTACGAAGATGCGATAGCGATTAAAAAGAAGATGCGAGAGAATGATCGTGAATTTTTCTTTCTCTACACAACAGCATCCATAGAAACCGAATTAGAAAAGTAGAAAACAGATGAGGGGAAATACAATGCCAAAGAATGTAATCGTTGCCCAGTCCGGAGGGCCAAGTCCGGTCATTAACAGCTCATTGCGTGGTGTTATTGACGGCTGCAAAGCCTTTCCAGATACCTTTGGCACCATCTATGGCGGCTGGCACGGTATTGAAGGCGTACTCAGGGAAGAGCTGCTCAACCTCTCTGCACAGAGCGAAGAAGAAGTCGCCCTCCTGCGCTATACCCCTGCTGCGGGTGCTATCGGTACCTGCCGTTACAAGATCAAGGCGGACCAGCTGGAAGATTTCGAGCGGGTCATTGAAGTCTTCAAGGCCCATGACATCGGCTATTTCTTCTACAACGGCGGTAACGACTCCATGGACACCGCCCAGAAAGTCGCGCAACTCGCCCGGGATCGCGGTCTTGATCTCATTGGCGTAGGCGTGCCCAAGACCATCGACAATGACGTCGGCGACTCCGAATTCAAACTTATCGACCACACCCCCGGCTATGGTTCCGTAGCGCGGTATTGGATGGGTGCCGTACAAAACGCCAATGAAGAAAATCGCGGATCCTCCCCCGCCGACCCGGTGCTGGTCCTCCAGGCTATGGGCCGGAAAATCGGCTATATCCCCGCTGCGGCACGGCTCGCCGACCCCAACCGCGAGATGCCCCTGCAGATCTACATGGCTGAATCCAACGTATCCGCTGAAGAGATGTGCGACAACGTAAACGACCAACTCAAGAAAGATGGCCGTTGCATCGTCGTGGTCAGTGAAGGCTTCGATGTGGGCGATGTAGGTGCAACAAAAGACTCCTTCGGCCACACGCAGTTCAGCGCTTCCGAACAGACCGTAGCCCAAATGACCGTAAATATGCTAAACAAAAAAGGCCTCGTTACCCGTGGCGCAGCCCGTGGCCAGGTGCCGGGCACCGACCAGCGTGACACCTGCCTCTACGCCTCCGTCGTCGATCTGGACGAAGCCTACAATGTGGGCCTCAAGGCCGCTGAAATCGCAGCTGCTGGTGAGAATGGCTGGATGTCCACCATCCTCCGCCGTCCAGGACTCATTTATGATATCTACTACGACAAGGTCCCTCTGGAATCCGTGGCCAACTCGGAGCGCACCTTCCCGGCAGAGTGGATAAGCGAAAACAAAATTGATGTCACCGATGACTTCATTAAATACGTCAAACCCCTCATCGGCGAAGATTGGCCCAGTGTCCCCGTCATTAATGGACGTCAACGCCACACCCGCTTTGAAGCTATCTTCGCAGACAAGCGTCTCCCCGAATATGAACTGGAAGCCGCACGGAAA
>CALAXS010000589.1 GCA_937895305.1 uncultured bacterium | reverse complement strand
GTAAAGACTCCGGATCCGTCAGGCTCCTGGGTGTAGCCAAAATCGACTTACCCCGGTAATCATAGCCATCCGCCGTTTCAAACGTGTTGTCCCCGTTACCCACCTCATTCTCATCCTGCGAACCGTTTCCGTTTAAGTCCTCATTAATCGGTAAGTCCAATGTGTTATCCAGATAATAACGGTACGATGCCCAGTTGCGGTCGGTGGTGCTGCCACTTGACGCCAGGTAGTCATTCCAGAGTTGTTCCACAGCCCAGTCAATGCCCGACCGTGCCGCCTCATCCAGGATAATGTCATCCACGGCATGATCTGTATTTCGTTTTGCGCTCTGTACCCGGGCCATAACCACCGCCAGCGTTCCCGCGATAGTAATCAGCGAGATGAGTGTCAATATCATGGCCATGCCACGACGTTCAGTTCGATTTTTCATAAAAGTACCTCCTTGATGGCTGCTTAATTAACCAGTTGTACTGTGCTTTCCAGAACCGACTGTACAAGGGGTCCGTCATTGCCACCAATTCTTTTACTGGCTTCAAGCCAGATTCGTAACGTAGTCTGGGGGTTGTCATCATCATCATTCGTTTCCAATGTGAACAACACACCACTGATATTATTGGCACTACCCAGATACTCAACTGTAGCATCCTGTGTGCGCACCAGACGACGGGTTAAAGCCCCGTCATCATTCGCATCCTCACCCGCATCCAATATGCCATTGGCTTCACCACCACCCGTATCTTCATTTTCCCAGTTAATATTGATACTGCTCGATGCGGCCGGGATGGGGGATTCCCCGGTTACCGAAGGCACCTGAAACACCAGCGAAGTACCCCCTTCGCCTACCGTGATCATTTCCACATCTTCAGGGGCTGCATCACTATCAATGACCCGGTTGGTATATGCAGTGCGTACTTCACCCACCAGAGTATTCATGGCATCGCGCAATCCCGCCTGCACACCCGCCTTGGTGTCTGTGACTTGCGCAGACTCTACCGAGCTGTTGATAGCCACATAGCCCAGAAGCGAGATGATGCTCAATATACCCATGGAGACCATGACCTCAACCAGTGTATATCCCTTGCGTTGTATCATGAGTAACTCCTATCGTTCTGCTATATAGCCGATTATTTCTACAGAAAGCTCACGACCTGCGATATCGGTCCACGTGCTCTCAACATGGACCTCCACCGTGGCATCACCAGGCTGTCGCGCTCCACCGCTCAAACTCTGAACACCCACCGAAATCTCATGCCCATACAACCCGCCATCACCATCAACGATAAATTCCGGCCAATTATCTTCTGTGCCACTATCCATATACCCCACAAATCCATCCCAATCAAAATCTGTATCACCCACCTGATAATCATCCCGCTTCAGACGAATATCATCCATCACAGCACGAGCAGACTGGGCGGCTTCGATACGCTCCTTCTGCATGTTTAACGTGCGATAAAACCCCATCAGAGACTGTGCTGAGACAACCAGAGCGATGAAAAAGATAGACGCCGCTATGGTCACCTCAATAAGTGTCATACCTGACTGTTGATTTGGCTTACCAGTTCGTTTCATATAGATACTCCTCACGTAGCAGTGAGCAGAAGAGGGGTAAGAAACTGAAGAAATCGGCCATGACAGGCTCGCACAGCTTCCCCTTTTCATACGCACTTCAACTACTGGGTTCACAATATAAAATTGTTTACAAATTACCCGCTCTCCACCCCCCGAAAAGGGTATAATTCGAGTAGCTTCCTGCGCTTCCAGAGCAGCCCGTCGCTCCGAGTGAATTTATACCATACTCTTGGACTTAATACAAGATTGAGCAAGTTATAGTATTGTTGTCAACTAATTACTCAATATAGCATATTCATATAAATACACACAAGTTACTTATATTAAAGAGCTTATGAAAGGTGACCGCAAAAAATGACCACGGGGAAGCCCTGCCCTCAGAAAAAAGACTAGCCCTTGCCATTCATTTTAGTGCTGGCATCCGTTGCGTCCATCACCTCATCCAGCATCCCAAAGACCCGCATCACACTCCGACGGCAGCTCTGCACCGCAGTACGCTGCTCCGGCTGGATACTCCCCAGCTCCTCGTCCAGCAGCAAATCCATGTGCCCCAGAATACCCGACAAAGGAGAACGCAATCGCTGTGAAACCGTCGAGAAGAATTCCCGACGCAGTTCATCCACCTGCTGCAACTCACTATTCACCTTCTTTAGGCGTGCCTGAGTTATCCGGCTTGCTTCCTGCAGGTGCTTCCGCTCCGTAACATCGTGCATCATGACCACGAAATACCGCTGCTTGCTACGCAAAAAACTCCGAATCATGAGATCCACATTGCGCTCATCTCCATTAGCACACAATACGATATTCTCACCGTGGTATTCCCCACGATTACGCAAGGTCGCCAGCTTGTTAGGCAAAGTGCCATCATCAAAAAGGATGCTAATGAAACGATGGCCAATCAGTTCACCCCGCCGCAAGCCCAGAAATTCACATGCCCCATCATTACAATCCGAAATGAGCTCATTTTCCTCACATACAATTATGGGACTTGCAGTACCATTGAGGATCGCGCGTAACGTTGCCTCCGACGACGCCAGAGCCTTGGAGCGCTCCTGGGCATCCAACTCAATACGCCGGACGATCCGCCCCAGATTGTACATAAGCCAGGTACACATGATCATGCCCAGAAAATTCAGGGCCACCGGATAATTTATATTCATTTGTCCCTGGTACCACCGCCCCAGAAGAACGCCAGCATAGGCCAAAGCACACAAGAGCGTCACAAAGTATAAATGATTCAACTGCTGTGCACTAATGGCATAGCCAATGATCAACATAAAGTACAGGACTGCAAAAGGACTTTGTTCACCGCCGGTCAAGACTACGATTAACGTAATGGAAGCCAGGTGGATGAAGAAATTGGTTATAGATAAAAACAGATCATACCGACGTAAATAGAAGAGAAAATGCGCCCAGGCATTTTGCAGAAAAATACCCACCGTAATGGCAATTAAATCGGGCAGAAATGCAGCATTGCTACCCAATGCATAAAGTACCACCAGGCCAATGTATGCAATATACCGTACCGCGACCAAAGTGCGTTCCAAACGCATGATCAAACGGAGTCGTGGAGAAAGATTGGTACTGGCCACACGTACACCCACATTGGCTTTTGCTGCCGCTGCAAGCGTTTCATCCGTACCAGACGGTTTAAAGCTGATGGTGTTCAATTCAGGCATAACGCCCCCATGGTATCACAGCCCTTCTCCTGAATCTCAAAAGGGTAAAAAAAGCCCCTTGAAGACGTACCTGTCTGCAAGGGACTGTACTCAGGATTCTTTACTGAATGCGTAAACTGTCTTGAAGCGTACGCTCCAGCGCTTTCAATTCAAGCGTATAGGCGTTCTCAAGAATAGCCTTCAAGGTTTGCTCATCAAATTCCCTGGCATAGGTACGCGCTAATTGCTGAGCATCCTGGCCAAAGCCTGTACCACTGAACTGCTGGGCATTCGCTACCAATTGGTCCTTCATCTCGGTCATACGATCCCGTACCGTATGCATTCCCTTCACCGATTTCTGATGTTCCATGGGAAATTCATTACTCACCAGGCTGTAGGCTTCCCGGGCCTGGCGCAGCAGGACAAAAGACTCAGCATAATGGCGATTTTGTGCTTCCTCCGTTGCAAGAGATTCATATTCCTCCGCCTGGGCCAGGGCCATGCGATTCATTTCCTGGCGCTCGTCCCGCTCCATGATCAATTTCACGGCATGGAGTCGCTCCGACTCTGCCAGCGGGTGTAGCGGATGGGCTTCCAGTGCTGTCGCATAAGCCTCCACAGCCGCTTCCAACCGTTCCTCTTCCAGGGCCTTGCCCCCCTGCTGCATATAATACTCCGCAATCTTTTTGGCCACATCCTGTCGTGCAGGATCCAGAGCAATCACCGCTTCATAATAGCCGATAGCCCGTTCAAAGAAGCCCCCTCTGAATAAGTGATCCCCGATACTGATCTGCATATCCGGTGAAGAAGAAACAACAGAAGCGTAGCGCTGCGCAGCAGCATCCACCTCTTTACCCTGACCACGTCCCACATAAAATTCCAGGGCATTGATGACATATTCACGTAACTGTTCCTGTGAAATCCCGCCCGTTACCGAGCCCCCGGAAAAAATGGTATACCATACATCCGCAACTGCAGCGACGGATCGACTGGCATCCTGACTCAAGAGAGAATGCGCCACACCCTGAAAACCGACACCATCCTTATACTCCCTCAAAATAGAATCATTATTCTGGTTTGTACCCCGAACCAGTGCCTGAAAATAAGGCATGGGATCCACCGTCTTGCGAGGCCCTACATTCAATTGAACATCCTGTATGTTATTTTCTACATCCGCCAGATACATCGCCTGATACCCCGGCTCCGTCGCATTTAACGGCGTCGTGGTTTTGGTTATCAACTTGCCCAATGCCCCCAGACGATATGCGAAATAACCATCTACAGCATCACCACGAATCTTGCGCAACAAATACATTTCAGCCTCTATAGCACGAATGGGATCCACGTCCATGGTGGGATATAATTCCTGGAGCATACCCTTGGAAATCATGGCACCCTGGCGCAATTCTGCGTCCAACTGCTGCATGGGCAGATTCGTGCTCTTCGACAAGAGGTGTCCCGCATTACTTACCATCGTCAGCTCAGTCTTGGGTCCCCACGCCTGTGCAGGCAAGAGTATGCACGCCATCAACAGCACTACTATGCTCTGCATCCACCAATTCTTTGCCATAAGACCATACTCCTTAGCCCGTCCCGGGCTTAAACTTAATTGCTGTTGGAGAGACTTTGCTCTAACTGCTCTACCAACATCGTAATTTCAATCACCTGCGACTCTTGGTCCTGCGCCACCTTAAGATCCAGATACTTTTTCAACTGGTTCACACCTTCCTTGGTCATGCCGCGCGCTATATAGGCCAATCCGTTTTCCAGATAGGCTGGCGCATACGCAGGCTCCAGGTTCATGGCCTGTTGAAACGAATTTTGACCCTGCGTGCTATCACCCTTGGATACATGAATTCGACCCTGAATCGTATAGAGACGTGCAGACCCGGCCCCGCTACTCAAGGCCGCACGGATACTTTCCTCCGCTTTCTGAATGTTGCCCTGTTCCGAATAAAGCATGGCTAGCTGCGCTGAGGCTTCTGTGCTAAAAGGAGCCTTGACCTGTACGATTTGATCAAAGGTCGCCAGGGCTTCCACATTCTGCCCCAATTGCTGTAAACATAATGCACGGAAAAAAGCGGTCGGTGATTTGGGATCAGGTTTAGTCTGGGTGCGGTTCAGATGATTCAAGGCACTACTATAATTTCCCTCCACCATATACAACAGTCCCAATCGTGCATCCACCTGTTTTTCAACATCTGCACCCGAATTCAACGCATTCTGCAATTGAAGCCGCGTTTTTTCGGTGTCATCATTTATACTGTTCAGAATAGCCAGTGCAATTTCACCGTCCACATCCCGTTGAAGCTGCTCCAGTCGCGTCCGTGCACCTTCGGAATCACCACCCAAGGCCTGCCCTACCGCAAGATAGGTTTCCAGGGGAACATTATCAGGCTCCTCCTGCAACAACGGAGCCAATTGCTCCCGTTGTGCGGTATAATCCGCCGAGGCACCCAACGCCATTCCCAACAGATAACGCGCACTGGCATCATCAGGATGATTTTCCACAGCCCGATTCAAGGTCTGTAGCTGGCGATTACGCGCATTGTCCCCCTGAAGTCGCCCAGAAGCCAACACTGCCAACAAAGCCGCATCCCGATCCTTCGGATTGAGCCGTGCCGCAGAATCGAAAGCACTCAGTGCACCAGCATAATCCTGATTTAGCCACCGCAACTTGCCCAACATCAGATGGGCTGCGCCATCATCATCCGAACTGGACACATGATCCTGTAACGTATTGATGGCCCCAAGCACATTCCCCTCCTGATACAAACGCCGCGCATCCTTCACAGGATTCAGGTTTACATACAGAAAGAAAGTACCAATCAGGGCAGCAACGACCAATAGTATGGCCATCAACAAGGCAACACGCGCCATCGGGAAACCCGAACTGCTCCCGCTATCCCCCTCCTTCGCATCCACAATCTTCTGCCCGGTCAGCAAATTAGTGCCGCAGGTTACACAGATCACAGCACCATCGCGCTTGGTCGCTGCACACGCATCTGAATCTACAGACTTCCCCGTATAGGGGCAATTAATCATCGAAGCCACGGCGTACTGCCCTGCCTTTCAAGCCCTACCAGCCCAGTGACTGCAGGCGGGTTATGGTTACCCGAACGAATTGTTCCGGGGCACCCGAATCCAACTGTATACTCTATTTCAGTCTTAGCAAAGCGTCACAATTTAAAGCACCTTCACCAGAAAACAAACCCGTCAGTCCAACAGTTTATCCTCAGGAAAAGCAGCACCACAT
>CALAXS010000588.1 GCA_937895305.1 uncultured bacterium | reverse complement strand
AGTTTGTAGAGAGAACATTGGGAGGAATAAATAAATTCCCTTAAATACAAATCACGCCACTAGCAATGACGGTCAGTATGCATTCCCACGCAGAGCATGGGAACGAGGTCGTTACTGGTTCGCCTTACTCCTCGATGCGTATTGTGCGTTTACCGTGGTGGACCTGCTCCCAGCGGTCGGTAGCGCGGACATAAATCACGTAGTGTCCGGGTTCGGGATTGGCGGGCAGGGGCGCTTTCCAGAGGTGGTCGGTATCACGTGGGCCAATCTCGCCGGGACCGAGCACTTTGCTGTATTGCTGCCAAATCTTTTTCTTCGTATTGTCGTCGGGATTATCGATGCCGCGCTCTTTGGCGACCATGGCGATAAAGTCATCCTGCCGTTTTGAACGGGCCACGATTGCAGGGTCCGACCCTGTGAAGCGGGTCATGGTGACCCAGTGCCCGTCTTTGCCGAGCTTCATTTCCACGAGCATGTCTTTGGACCCGAAGAAGGCATTCACTTTAATTTCTGTACCCCAGGCATCTTTGGGTGCCACCTGCTCCGGCGCGTAGACGTTCATCTGATAGTCCGCTTCCCGTCGCGCGGCCTTGTATTGCATGGAGTAGTCATTTCCATCCACCGACACGAAGGCGTAGCCGTTGGGGCCGCCATCACTCATGGTGGCATGGGGAATGCCTCGTTCATCGGGGGCTCCGCCCCACCAGGAACCGCACACGGTAAAGTGAACGAGGTGGTGATGGGGATTTTTCCCCATCCACCCGTCTTCGGCACCCATGAAGTAGTGGTCCTGGCGATGCCAGTGGGCACTCATGCTGAAGGTATGCTTGAAGGGTTCGAGCAAGCCGAGCATCTTGTGGCGATCCACGACGTCCTGAAGGGGGATATGCATCATCACAACAATGAGTTTGTCTTTAGGTACGTGCTTGAGGTCGTTCTGGATAAACTGGATCTGATCTTCGCCAAATTCGCCATGGTACTCGCGTTTATCTACATCCCACATCACGTTATTGAGCACGAGGAAGTGAGCCTTGCCGTAGTCATAGCTGTAGTAGCCGGGGCCAAAGTAGCGTTCAAAGGTCTCGTCAGACTGATTGGATACAGGAGCATCAAAGTTAATGTCGTGGTTACCCACTACGTTGTACCAGGGCACCCCAATCAGCCCCAGAGTCTTGGTGTAGGAATCGAAGACATTGAGGTCGTTAAAGACCAAATCGCCGAGAGACACCCCAAAGGCGGCATCTGTATCGACCAACTCTTCCACGATATCGTGGGCAATGTAGTCCATCTCGGTCTGATTGCGGGGCTGAGGGTCACCGAAACTGATGAAGCGGAATTGGTCGTTTTCTTGTCGGGGCTTCAGTGGAAAATTTACTGATTCCGGCAGAGGGCCAGTGGGGGCGACACCGCGATACTTGAGTTTGGGGGAGCCTTCGGGCTTGTGGTTGTAATAGAATTGGGGGAGCCGGGTCTTGGCCTGAAGGGGCACGTACCAGTCGCGGGGTTTAATGACAAAGAGGATGGTGTCGTTGGTGATGCTGAGTTCGTATTCGCCATTTTTATTGGTCTTTACGACATCAACACCATTGGAAACACAAATATCCTTGAGACCTTCTTCCCCTTTGTCTTTGCTCAGGTTACCGTTTTTATCGTGATACACGATGCCCCGCGCCATTTCTGTAGCGAAGGCAGGCAGGGTTAGGCACAGGACCAGCATCAGGGCTAAACTACTTTTTTGAATGCTCAATGTTATATCCTCCCTCAAGGAAATAGATTTATGACACGAGGTGTTTCACCAAGCGCATTGAGATACCCTACCCCACGTTGCGGGTTTGGTACAACTTTATCAATGCGCTAATAAATGACTGGAAGGAAATCGCTATGGAACGGAAAGATGCTTTGACATTCAAGGGGAATCCGATGACGCTCATCGGTCCTGAATTACAGGTGGGCGATGCAGCCCCGGATTTTACTTTATTGGGTAATGACCTCTCCCCGGTATCGTTGGCAGATACGGCGGGAAAGGTGCGCTTGTTGAGTGTGGTGCCCTCGCTGGATACGTCGATATGTGATGCCCAGACGCGGAAGTTCAGCGAAGCGCTGGGCGCTTATGGTGCGGGTGTTGTTGGTTATGCCATCAGCGCGGACCTCCCTTTTGCACAGGCGCGGTGGTGTGGCGCAGCAGGAATAGAGAATGTGGCTGCGTTGTCTGACCATTTTTCAATGGGCTTTGGTGATGCCTATGGCGTACACATCAAGGAACTGCGAATTCATAGTCGTGCCATTTTCGTGATTGACGGGAAGGGTGTACTGCGATACATCGAGTATGTACCGGAAGTAGCGCAGCACCCGGATTATGATGCCGCATTGGCAGCCCTTGCAGGGCTGGTCTAAGTCTTTTTGATAGCACTTTATTTTCAAGCTATTCTACGGTCTCTGCGTCAGCATGCGTATCCCAACTCGGGCCCGGAATGTCGTAGATCCGCCATAGGAGGATAGCAATCCCAGTCGAACGAGAAATCTGCGCACCCCTGGACATGGTCCGGGGGTGTTTTTTTATGGGCTGGTGCTACTCGCACCGATTCAGTAACTTGTGTTAGGCTAATGTTTTAGAGAAGATTCTGAAAGGATGTACTTTGGGTCAGGTCCGAAAGCCAAAATTAACTGAAGTCCTCGCCATGAAGGTGCTGCTCGACGATGCTGTGGCACTGGGTTCAGTCTTGCCACGTGATTTGCCGGAACTCTATGAGAATGTGCGGGATTTCTATGTGTATATTGATGATGCTGGGGCTTTGGGCGGGTGTGGTGCGTTGCATATTGATATGATAGATTTGGCGGAGGTGCGGTCGTTGGTGGTGCGGGAAGATTTACGGGGCCAGGGGGTGGGTGAACAGTTATTGGCGGCGTTATTGAAAGAGGCGGGGGGGCTGGAGATTGCACGGGTCTATGCGTTAACGCGGGTGGAACATTTTTTCCTTAAGAATAACTTTTTCGTGGTGGACAAGCAGGAGTTGCCGTATAAGGTCTTCAAAGACTGTATGCGCTGTAAACTCTTTCATAATTGTGATGAGATTGCAGTGGTCTGGATGAATCCGCTGGAAACGGTCCAGCCGTCGAAAACAGGAGTATCAAATAATGTCAATTGAGTCGTTGGGCTTTCTGGGGTATGGGAATATGGCCGGGGCCATCGCAGAGGGCCTGCTGAAGCAGGGGGCCATTGCTGCGAAACATATTTTTATTTTTGACCCCAGTGATTCGCAACGGCAGCATGCAACTCAGATGGGGTTGAACGTTGTTGAAGCAGCAGCGGAGCTGGGTGAACAGTGTACGACAATAGTACTGGCAGTGAAACCGCAGCAGATGGAAAGTGCGTTGAAGGACTTGCATGATGGCTTGGGTGCGGAGCATGTGCTGATTTCCATTGCTGCAGGCATATCGATTGCCGCTATAGAAGCACAGGTACCCGAGGGTGTGCGGGTCATTCGTGTGATGCCGAATACCCCGGCACTGGTGCGGGCGGGTGCTGCGGGGATTGCCTGTAGTGCAACGTGTAGTGATACGGATACGGTGTTGGCGCAGATTATTTTTGGGGCGGTGGGGATAGCGGAGTCGGTAACCGAGTCCGACATGGACGCAGTGACAGCATTGAGTGGGAGTGGTCCTGCGTATTTTTTTTACATGGTGGAATGCCTGGTTGAAGCTGCGGTCGCACAGGGTCTCGATCGGGATGTGGCGACGCGTCTGGCAAGCCAGACTTTGCTGGGTGCAGGGACGTTGCTGGCGCAGAGTGATGTGGGGCCAGCGACGTTGCGCGAGCAGGTCACCTCACCGGGTGGCACAACGGCGGCTGCATTGAATACATTTCGGGAATTGAATTTGATGGATACGGTCGCAGCTGCGGTAAAAGCAGCTGCGGATCGTTCGAAGGAATTGGGTGCATGACTTCAAGGGAAGTGACTGTGGCTAACACAGACCTTAAAATTTCTACAGGGTAGTGCATTGTCTGGTCTTGACTATATTGCAAGTCCGTGCAACTGGTTGAATAGTCTGGCGTATTTTGCGTCCGATAAGGTGCGAGGAAAACATGAATAAAGATGAACTGATTTCAGAAGTGCTGGGCGAGGAAGCGGTAATCACGCCGAGTGACATATATCAACAGGAATTCAAGGCGGCGTTGATGGGGGGCTATGACAAGGATGATGTGGATAATTTTCTGGAGCGAGTAGCGAACGCTTTTGAAGGCATCATCAGTCATGTACAGGATTTGAAGGAACAGATAGATCGTGATAAATCCGTGATGGCGAATCATATTGCAGAAGCAGGAACATTGCGCGAGGCGCTGGAACAGTCGCAGCGGCATAATGAGAGTATTGGTGAATCCGTGCGTCGTGAAGCGGATGCAATTGTGGAGGAGGCCCGGTTGATTCGGCAGCGTGCTGAGTTGGATTCGGTAGAATTGCCCGCTGGTCTGAAGGCGGAGATCGAAACCTTGAAACAGGCACGGAATCGAATCCGCACGGATTTGCGTGCCGTGCTGGCGGCGCATAGTGCATTGTTGCAGGACATTCCTACGGGTGAGGACAATGCCCATACGCGGGCTAATTTTGTGGTGGTGGATGAGAAGGCAGAGGACGAGGAAATAGAGGACATGGTGGAAGTCGATGAAGGCAACGATGAGGAGGCAGAATGAGTGGATTGATTCTTTGCATAATTGCTGCGCTGGGTGCAGTTACGGAAGCAGAACCGGTAAATCCGCTGGATACTTTTTTTGAGGAGTTTGCCGCGAAGCGGGCACCTATCCACCATGTTTCCGCTACATTCAAGGAAACGGCTTTTGTAGGCGATGACTTTTTCGAGACGGAGGGGAAGGTCTTGTTTGTACGACCACGGCGGCTTTTGCGCCAGACCGTGAAGCCGGAGCCGTCGTCTATTCTGATTGATGATCGTACTTTGTACCAGTATGAACCGGAGGTGTTGCAGTTGGTGGTTGAAGAGTTAGAAGACCGACCGGAAGCGGATTTGTTGTTTTTTGGGTTTGATGGAAATCTGTCCACGCTGAAGGATAGCTATGACATCAGTTTATTTCTGGTCAAGGATGACCCTGAAGCGGGTCAGGGGGTATTGATAAAACCTTTCACTGAGGATGTAGTGGATGCACCGTTCATAGAGGTAAACCTGTATCTGCGCACGAAGGATTATCTGCC
>CALAXS010000587.1 GCA_937895305.1 uncultured bacterium | reverse complement strand
GCAGAGCAGAGAAAGTACGCTCTGGAATAATCACACCCCAGGAAGATGCCATTGCGGACTGGCAGTCCCTGCCACTGCGTGAACACATCGAAGATTATAGGCGGTACATGGTGGGGCGGGGGCTGAGTGCGGTATACATGGATAAACAGATTATGTACCTGCGCATCATAACTGAGGATTGTGCCTACCTTCGACTGAGTGACATGGAGCGATCTTCCTTTGAACGCTTTTTAGCCCGAAAGCGAAACTTGGGACGTGCCCCAAAAACCCTCAATGGTTTTCGTGGTACTGCGCTCTCGTTTGGAAATTGGCTGGTGCAGGAATCACGCCTGAACAGCAACCCATTCTTGGGTATACGGCGATTTAATGAACAGGTTGAACGGCGGCATGTACGCAGGTCATTCACCGAAAAAGAACTGCTCCAGCTTTTCGACGCAACACAAGAGCGGCCTCTACATGATGCCCTGAATAAAAACCGGGGCAAGGGGCCAGCGGTTATAAACGAAGTTACCCAATCCAGACTGAAGGCATTGGGCCGTGAACGTGCATTGATTTACAAGACGTTGGTTTTGACCGGGTTGCGTGTTGGTGAGCTGCGAAGTATTACTCTTTGCAATGTGCTGTTTTCTGATACGTCCTACATCGACCTCCCCGCCAAGGATGACAAAGCGCGAAGAGGCGCACAGATTCCCCTACGTCCAGACCTGGCCCAGGCATTGAAAGCGCATCTTATCGAACGGCTGGAGACAACACAGCGTGAAGCCCTGCGCAATGGTGCGCCTATACCCGTCCGACTGGATCCGACCTCTCACCTGTTCACTGTGCCCAGGGCATTTTACAAAATCATGAATCGTGATCTTGCCTTTGCTGGAATTAATAAACGGGATGACCGGGATCGCGTACTGGATGTACATAGTTTGCGAATGACTTTCGGCACCCACCTCAGCAAGGCAGGTGTTCCCCTGCGTACCGCACAGGCTGCTATGCGACACTCAGATCCCCGACTGACTGCAAACATTTACACCGACCCACAATTGCTCGATGTGCGGGGTGGTATCAATGCGTTACCCGATTTACCATTCGGAGATACTTCGTATCGTGAAGCGGTTGCGCAAGGTTACAAAGGGCATCTGGAGCTTCCCCCCAAGCTTCCCCCTATTGCTGGCAAAACATGTCTTTCAGGGTCATTTCCTGTCAAAGTGTCGGAAAAGTTTTTAGAAAATAATTTGGCGGGTGAGCAAAAGAATAGCCCCTGTTTACAGGGGCATTCAAGCGGTGACAATACATGTCGCAAAAATAAAATGGTGGAGCTGAAGGGGATCGAACCCTCGACCTCTGCATTGCGAACGCAGCACTCTCCCAACTGAGCTACAGCCCCATTTCTGACAGCTCATCATAGCAAGTACATTGATAAGCTGGCAAGCTATACCAAATACCCCGGATAGGCACCCGGTCTCTGCCTGCTATATCGACCGGATGTCGCGACTGATGAGGCCAAGAAACTCTTTTCTGGTTACATCTTCGTCGTGAAAGCTGCCCAGGACGGAGGACGTGGTCATGACGGAGTTCTGTTTTTCCACGCCACGCATCATGCTACAGAGGTGACGGCATTCAATAACAACACCAACCCCTTCAGCACCCGTCTGCCGCATAATCTCTTCGGCAATTTGTGCGGTAAGTCGCTCCTGGATCTGCAGGCGTCGCGCATAGAAATCTACGATGCGCGCGAGTTTGCTGAGACCGAGCACTATATCTTCGGCGATATAGCCAATGTGGCAACGCCCGAAGAAGGGGAGCATGTGATGCTCGCAGAGGCTGTAGATCTCAATATCCCGCGAAATGATCATGTTGTTTGATTCAGATTTGAATACTGCATCATTCACGATTTCTTCGATATTTTTATTGTAGCCCGAGGTGAGAAATTCGTAGGCTTTGGCGACGCGCATGGGGGTCTTTTGCAATCCTTCGCGTTGGGGGTCTTCGCCTATCTCTTTGAGTAGTTCTGTGATTAATTCGGCTACACGTTCTTTGTTCATTGTATAAAGGTCTCCCGTAGGGTATCGGTAAATGCGCGCTCGATCTGGAGCATCGCGATTTCATTTGTATTACACATGGCCCTGAGCGGTTTCTGCGTTCCGGGTAGTATAGCATTGGGCAACAGTTCCGCCGCACCTGCTGCGAGAAAGGCACGCTCTCCAAGGTCCGGATCGGGGATGGTCAAACCCGGTGTATGAAGTACGAGATCGCCATAAAGAACAATATCCAGATCGATGGTACGCGCCGCGTAGCGATCTTCACTGCGTACGCGTCCCAGTTCAAATTCAATGGGCACTAAAACCGACTCTTTTAATTCTAATACATCTAAAGTCGTCTCAACCAGAACCACCGTATTCAGGTATTCCGGCTGCTCAGGGCGACCAATTGCAGGACTACGGTACACCGTCGAAATACCGAGGATATTCAATTGTTTACTGAGTGCCTGCAAGGCGCGAGTGAAGTGGGCTTCCGCTTCGATGTTAGAGCCCAGTCCTATAAGCACTTGCACCGTGCTCTCCGAGCTCACGCAGATTGCTCCCGATATATCTCCACTGCCACACTTTCTGCAAATCGCAATGCCCCCGGTTTATCTACGGTAACGGTAACATGGGCAACACGTGTATCAGCAAGGCAAAGCGTAGCGATTTCCTGGGCCATCTTCTCCACCAGAAAAAAGTCTGATGCCTCTACGAGCGCGAGGACCTCTTTCTTAATGGATTTATAATTCACTGTATCCTCAATGTCGTCGCTGAGACCGGGCTTTACGAGGTCTAGACCCATGACGATGTTAACCATTACGTCCTGCTTGTTCTCGCGCTCCTCGGGATAAATCCCAATAATGCAGCGCAGTGCCAGGTTTCGAATATATATTTTATCCACGCAATGCTCAGCCATAAAAACTCCCATGGAGGTGGCGCCCCCCGTCAATGTAAATTGTTTGTCCGGTTATGAAGGCACTTCGCAACAAAAACAGCACCGCCTCAACCACCGCCTCGGGCCCACTATAGCCCTGCAAGGGAACGGTGTCGGCCAAATCTTTAAGGTATGTTTCACCCTTACCCGACGGACCAAGTACCAGACCCGGTGCAACGGCATTCACCCGAAAATCGGGCGCAAGCTCTGTCGCCAATATTTTCGTACTATCGTTAAGACAACGTTTACTCAAGTGATAAGCCAGGTGTTCGCGGTCATACCCCAGTACCTTTGTGTCCAGCATATTGATAATAGCACCAGCAGGCATGACCTGCGAAAAATTACGCGCGAGTATGAGCGGTGCCCAGGCATTGATTTTCATATTCTTCAATAACTGCATTTCATCAACGGTGTCCAGTGAACTTTCCTCAAACACACTCGCATTATTGATGAGGAAATCGATGGAAGCACACATTGCTGCTGCTTTATCAATGAGTCCTCCAACTTCTGCTTCGTTTTGTAAATCTGCCTGTACGGTCCAGGCCTGCACGCCTTGTTTTCCCAACGTATCCGCCAAGGACACAGCATCAGCTTCACTCTGGTTAAAGTGAATCACCACATTCGTTCCAGCCTGTGCCAGGCCCTGCGCAATGGCAGCACCCAGACGACGAGCGCCCCCCGTTATGAGGGCCGTCTTTCCTGTGAGGCTTATGTTCGTCAGTGGCTCCATAACATCCTTTTAATGAAAAGAGGGACGATGGTACCTCGTCCCTGTTGGTAGCACTTATAACAACGGGTCTGCCCGTTTTAATCCATGTTATTCACTTTTTTCAGCTTCATAGGGCGGCACTTGCTCCACCCCTTCCAGGATATCTTCTGCGGTGCAGATAATAGAACTCACATTATCCATACCCCCAAACATACTGCCACCGCCACCATTTGCTTTAATCATGCGAAGCACAAAAATTCCGACAATTTTTCCATCCATAGTAAACGCAGGCGAACCAAGGGCCGTAGAGGATGGATCGCTACCGGGAATGTAAAATGTTCGCGGTTTGGTCACTTTGGCCACGATACGCTCAAAGGAGGCACCATGTATACGCTTGGCTACACGCCCAAGACGGTTGATGGTTATGACTCTATCCAGCACATCGACCTCACCAGCCTGAGCAAGATCAACATAGGCCATAGCGGTTTCCGGTTTCTTTACCGGACGCAGGTACGCCAAATCCAGCACCGTGTCCCGCAATATAATCTCCGCAGCGATCTCTCCCCCATCCTCCGTCAGAATATTCACACTGGTCAATTCGCTGTCCACCTGGAAATCATCGCCCATACCCATAGACTCATACATGGTTGTCGGGTCCGTTGCGATAAGCGAAAGAATGGTAAGGCCCTCCGGCGAAATTACCGTACCTGTCGCCTCCTGTTTTGATTCGCCCTCGTTGGCCATGCCATTCATAGCAAACTTTTCTTTTATCACCAGTTGAACCGTCACCACGGCCGCCTTGTTCTTTTCCAGAATCGCACGGCCTTGTTCTTCCACCTCGCCTGCCGTTGCTCCACCACAGATCAACACGGCCAAAGTCAGGCCCATAATCTTTCGTTGTATACTTAACATCATATCCCTTTCACTGCTCAGGATTGTTCCCATTTCGGTTCTAATTCGATAAAGAATGTGTGGACCCCGCGAAGTACCCGCAACACAACCTGCTCAGGCCTGGCTGCTTCGATGGCCTCCATCGTTGACTTCATTGCTGCTGAATCGGGTGTCGAAACACCATCCACATCCAGAATCAAATCCCCTACGCCCAACGAACCCAATGCGGCCCAACCGCCGGATTTCACATCATCCACCAAGACACCCTGCACCTTCTCTTCAAGTTGCTCATTGGCACGATCAAAGAAAGCCATATCCCGCACCGTAAACTCAAATATATCATTACGGTATTTTTTCATCTCACGGTCCTTGCGGGGAGAACGAACCAATTCCACAGCCAACTTCACTGTTTCCCCATCGCGCAGCACACCTAACTCCACCGCATCCCCCACCTTGTACTGTCTGATTATTGCCTCAAGCTCTTCAGCATGTTCCGAAGCATTCGCTGTAAGCTTCTCCCCATCCACATCAAAAATCAAGTCACCCACCGCGACACCCCCTTTTTCTGCCGTACTGTCCTTATACACATTGGTCACGCGGAAACCCGTTAAAGCCTCATCACCCATTAACCGGGCAATGTCCCGCGTGAGCACCTGTGTATCCACGGGCAGCCACGCCTTCTTCACCTGGAGACCAGGATTGGACAATTCTGGGATACCTACTTCAACCACGGTCACATACTGGCCCGTTTTCCGCTCAAAACGAAGCAACACCGGCAGCGGCTCCGTGGTATCCGCAGTGAGTTCCTCCGTGAAATCTATCAGATCTTCCACCGACTTGATGGACTTGCTATTGACCCCCACCATAATATCCAGGGGATTAAGTACAGGCTTGGCATCACCCGCAGGACCGCCAGGACGCACCGAAGTGATCAACACGCCATCCGTATTCTTTCGTTTCAATTCCTTCGCCATCATAAACGATATGTTACGCACCGTGATGCCCCATTGCTTCAGCTCGTGCTGCTTCGGCTCACGGGGCACACGCACTTCGGTCTTAACCGTTATGGTCTCTTCCTTGCCATCACGCAGCACCACCAGTGCCACATCCTCACCAATAGGCAACTGCGACACGATCCAGTTGAAATCCGGTAACTGTTCCGCGAATTGCACATCCACTTCCGATGTACCCACCTTCAAAATAACATCGCCCGATTGAATACCGCCCACATCCGCAGGGGCCCCCTTGAGTACGCCCCCTACCAGCGCACCCGTTTTCAGGTCCGACCCCTTGAGTCGCGGCTGCACCTCGACCCCCAGCCAGGCCCGATCCACCTTGCCCTCTGCAATAATCGTTTCCGCCACGCTCTTCGCCAGATTACCCGGAATCGCTCCGGCAAGGCCCATCTTGATTTCGTTAATACCGATAATCTTCCCCTCCAGATTCACCAACGGTCCACCGGAATTGCCCCCATGAATCTCTGCATCATGGGCTATCCAGCGCACCAGACCGCCTACATCTTCACCATCCTGCTGTAGGCCACCAAAACGATTCAGCCAATTCGGCAGAATCATCTCCGTATTACTCACTATCCCCTGGGTTACCGACTGCGATAAGGCGCGTGGACTGCCCATAGACAGCACCACATCCCCCACACGCACCGCAGCAGAATCGCCAAAGGCGACCGTGGGGAATTTACGACCATCTTCATTCTTCAGCTTGATAATGGCGATATCCGTGAGTGGATCCCCCGCCACCAGTTCAGCCGACACCTCCTCCTTATCCGAAAACGTGCACTTGATCTGCATGGCATGCCCCGCCACATGATGATTCGTGATGACATGACCCTCCGGCGTGATGACCGCACCACTGCCCGACGCCTCATACTTCATCTCACGCCCTTCACTATAATAGGTCTCCACCACATGAATCCGCACCAGGGCAGGCTTCACGGCGGCCACCGCAGCATCCACCTGTGCACGTACACTCGACTCCGCCACACCATCCACCGCCAGCCCAACCACACCCAACAGCACTATCGACCAGAAACTTCCTGCAAAACTGACAAACCGCTTCATAAAATTAACCTTGCACGTTTGGAGCAATTGCTCCAGTCCATCCACACACCCCAAGATACTATCATACCCAATAAACAAGGACAATGCAGCACTCTATCAGCCTGTCACGAGCGCCCCCCCTTTTATACTTGCAACCTCTGGTGATAACCCCTATTATAGAACTACGCCTGTTGAGGTGGTTAGCGGGCGGGTTATACCTATGAACCACCGAAATCATAAGGAGAACTCATAATGCGTAGAAAAGGTTTTACCCTAATCGAGCTGCTGGTGGTCATTGCCATCATCGGCATCCTGGCGGCAATCCTGCTGCCTGCACTGTCCCGTGCTCGTGAATCTGCACGAC
>CALAXS010000586.1 GCA_937895305.1 uncultured bacterium | reverse complement strand
CGAGCAAGACCAATACAAACGACAAGGTGTTGGCCCCGGCGATGATATCGACGCTATAGCCGAAGACCGCAATAAAGGTGGCCCCGGTCACATGGAGCAAGGGCGGGTGTGCAGGGTTTTGCAGGGGGATACGGGCCACTTCAAGTACACGATCCAGCATGCTGGCCCCGGGGTCATAGTACATGGCTTCAAAATACTGCCGCGCCATAAGCATGTGTACTTCTTCATCAGCCCGCACCGGGTGATTATCTACGCGGAGCCACCAGATATTGATAAGCACATGAAACAGAATAAGGCAATACAGACCAATGAGGGGCATCCAGGCCGAAATCCCTTTCGCGGGATGTGCCTTTTCATGGATCGTTTCGAGTGGACCCTGGTTCACGGGATGATATTTCCTGAACGGTTGCTACAGTGTATGCTGACGGAGCGATTCTATCGGCTTGCACTGAAGCCATGCAAGAATTGCCGAATGTACCCCCCCACGGAAAGAAAAAAGCCCCTGATGTCCAGGGGCTTTCTCTTTGCGTCTGATTTAGAAATGGTGTGTCACACCAAAGAGATAGCTGTTTTCCATGAGGCTGATTTTCGTGCCGTAGCCCGGCAAGGAGAAGAGGCCGCCTTTGCCATTTTCGGTCATTGCGTTCTTCACTGCGTGCATGTAGGTAAAGTGCAGGTCCGTCTTCTCGGTAACCTTGTGTGTAAAGCCAATGGAGTAGTGGTCTTCTACAACAGCCGGGAACAGCGCGTTGGCAAATACATCATCGTCCTCTATCGGCGAATTGCCAAAAGAAACCCCCGTGCGGAAGGTCCACTTTTCCAGTGGCGACCAGGTAAGCCCTGCCTTGATGACATGCTGATCGCTCCAGCCGAAACCACCATACACGGCAGGGCCGCCGATAGCCTCAACGCCGGACCAGTTCAACCATTTATAATCCACCACCAGTTCCAGGTCATCGCGTATATCCCAGGCAATACCTGCCTGTATCGTCTGGGGCAAGTCAAGGTCAAGGGACATCAAATCCTTATAGTCATCCATACGCTGCATCCACTGCGGTGAATTATAGCTCGCGCCAATAGCGAAACGGTCCCAGCTCTTGCGCACCCCAAGGATAAAGGAGCCGCCAATAGCACCATCCCATTCGTTCTCGCCCTCAGTCTGCCAGAATCCCAGGGTCAGCATGTCCGTCTTAAAACGTGTATAGGTAAGACCAATGCCTGCACCCACACTCCAGCCATTATCAAACTCATAGCCATACGCCAAAGCCAGACGCGCCACAGAGTATTCAGTGCGACGGTCAAAATTCTTCCCGAAAATCTGGGGGATGATCGTGCGGCTGCGCGCGTAATCCACGCCCATACCATTCACACCATACATGCCAAAGCCCAGCGTTCCTCGCTTCAACGGGAAAGCTGCACTCATGGTAGGGATATAGAACATACTGTCGTCTTCCATCTCGCTGGCAAAGTGATTTGCGATGGGAAGAATAAGGGGACCATTGGGGTCCATGGTGCGCACCGGAGCAAAAATTTCAATGCTCATATCGAATCGTTTATCCAGGTCCACCAAGGTAGCCGGGTTCATCACAACCCAGTTTGCATCCTTCGCCCGGGCTACACCAGCACCACCATTACCCTTTTGAATCGGTCCCAGACCGATCATCTGATGTCCGTCGGTTGCCAAGGCGGGTGTCGCAAATAGTGCGATCACGAGACTCAAGGCCATCACAGTCAGTTTAATGCGTTTTTGTGCAATAGACATAACAACAAACCCTGTGTAGCATCTGAAGATTCCCTGAAAAAAGTTTATATTGCCACATAATACCCTACGCGGCGGGTCCCCAAATAACAGGGCCATTATATACTAATCCGGTCGAATTTATAAAGATTATAAGGATAGAGAGGATTGCACGGTTTTCCCCTACTTCAGCTTATCGCGCAGGGCCTGTAGCTTTTCACGGGCCCCATCATCGAGACCGTCTTCCAGAAATGCAGGAGTTTCTTTGCGGGTACGATTGACCGTGGTGCTGATGTCGCTTCTGGATTCACGGGCAATTTTGAGGAAGCTGTCCGCTTCCATGGTCATGGCCCCCATGCCGCGACAGAGATTACGCAGACCATTGTCATTACTCACCACCACCATGGACAGTTTGTTACGGGCCTTGTAAATCATCCGCTCAATGACAGAATCAGCGGTGAGGTTGCCAGGGGCATACAGTACATGCATGTGATCCACACCACGATGATGCTCCACCCGGTCGGCCTTGTGCTTGCCCGTGCCATCAAAAACGATGGTAACTTCCTGACCTGTGACAGTGCAGAAAGAGGCGACTTTATCAATGAGTCCGTCGCGTGCACTTTCGAGGTCGCGGTTGATACGTGATTTCAGTCGGCTGCTGGTGTGTATTACGTTGTAACCGTCTATGTAGTACACGCCACCCTACTCCACGTATTCGCGATGTACGCGGTTACCGATGCTGGTGAGGATTTCATAAGGGATGGTCCCCCCCCCCACGGCGAGTTCTTCCACGCGAATCATTTCATCGCCATCACTACCAATAAGGGTGGCCGTATCGCCAGTCTGCACAAGGCTCAGGTGACTTACATCAACGACGATCTGATCCATGCAGACACTGCCACGTACAGGACAGCGCACCCCACGGATGAGGACCTCGGCCTTGTTTGAAAAATTATGGCGATACCCATCGGCATAGCCTATAGGCAAGATTGCAACCTTGGATGCTTCTTCACACTGATAGGTGCGACCATAACCCACAGACGCACCCGGCGCGAGCTGTCGTACCTGAACTACCTTACACTCCCAGCGCAAGACAGGTTGAAGCGTGTTGTGGGTGTCGGGTACATCACTGGGCCAAACGCCATAGGTCATGATGCCGGGTCGCACAAGGTCACCGTGGCTATCAGGATAATTCACCAGCCCGGCACTGTTGGCAGCGTGGATAAATTCAAAGGGGACCCCTTCCTTTTCACAGGTTTTACAAAGGGCCTTGAATTCACGAATTTGTGTTTGAGTAAAAGCGTCCCCGACTTTATTCGCATCCGGGAAATGGGTAGCCATTCCCTGTAGATCAAGGTGACTGATACGCGAAAGGTGATGAATCGATGCAAGGGCGTTGGCCCCTTCAAAACCCTGGCGGCCCATACCCAGATCAATCATGCAGTGAACAGCAACTTCCTTGCTCCGTTTACGGGCCAGCACCCCCAGAATTTCAGCAGTGGGCAGGTCGGACACCATGAGTGTAAGATCGTGATCCACCACAGCGGGCAGTGCATCGGCTTCGCATTGGAAAAGTACCAGGATAGGCAGGGTGATGCCCCCTTCACGCAGGGCCACCCCTTCGGCCACGGTGGCCACACCCAGAAAGGCAACGCCATAGGCCGCAGCGGCATGGGCCAGCGGCAGGAGACCATGCCCATAGGCATCGGCCTTTACACTGACCAGGAGCCGGGTTCGGGTACCAATACGTTTTTGTATAACGTCCAGGTTGTTCCGGTAGGCCGCCAGATTGATAATGGCGCGGGAGGGTTCAGGGGCAATCATGGGGTGTCGTTGGGGGTAAAGAGGGTCTTGTTTTTAAGGGCAAATTCCAGACCGGAATAAACGGTGTAGAATGAAACGAGAATGATGGAGATGATGGAAGCGATACCAATACCGTGAATCCACGGCCTGGAGTCGCCACCGGGGAAGTACGCCCCGAAATCGGGATAGACCTTGAGGCCCTCGATGAGGATCGCCATGAAAAGGAATATGAGTACATAGACGATCTGGAGTACCGTTTTCAGTTTACCCGAATTGATAGCGGCGATGACCTGGCCTTCCGATGCGGCCAGGGCACGGGCACCCGTGACGAGGTATTCACGTGCGAGGATAATCACAATGGCCCAACTGGGAATATGGAGTGCTTCAATCTTCATCATCATGAGGAATGCGGCAAGCATGAGAACCTTATCCGCTACCGGGTCCAGAAGTTTCCCGAAGTTGGTGATGAGGTTACGCTCCCGCGCGATTTTCCCGTCGTAATAATCCGTGATGGAGGCAATGACAAATACGAAGTAGCCCAGCGAATAGGAAACGACATGCTCCACAGTCATGAGGGCCACAAAAATGATGGCCATGACACATCGGGACAAGGTTAATTTATTGGGCAGATTCATAGTGGTACATAGTGTAGCAGATCGTGGAGACGAGTCTCATCTGTGCAGAAGCGGAGGGCGGCTAGAATTCTTCGTCGTAATAGGGTTCTGCAATCGGAACCACCACACCCGCATCCACCCGGGAATCTTCATCAGGGGTGAGTGGCTGAATCACGCTGGAATAGGTGAGCCATGCGAGGAGGAGGATACCGCAGACGGTGCCCCAGGTAAGGGCTTCACGAAGCCAAAATGGCTGGTGGGACGGTTCAACGAGGGTCTGCTTAATGGTGCTTTGTCCGGCTTCCACTTTCGTGCGGTGCTGACTGCGCCAATATTCCATAAAAGGCTCAGGGTCCAACTCCAGAAGCTGGCAGTAGCTCTGCACAAAACCAACGGTATAGGTGATGCCGGGCAAGTTATTGTGATCCTCGGATTCCATCGCAGCCAGATAATCCATGGGTACATGGGTATAGCGATGGGCTTCCTGTAAGGAATACCCCAATTCTTCCCGTTGTGCACGCAAGCGTGCACCATATCCCCGGCTACCGGTCATGCCACATCGTCCTTATGCGTGGGACTCACCAAAATCTCACGCGCTTTACTTCCCTCATGGGGACCAACAATCCCCTTGACCTCCATCATATCGATGAGGCGTGCAGCTCTAGTATAGCCTACCCGGAGCTTCCTTTGCACCATAGAAATTGAGGCCTGCCCTGTTTCTAACACTATTTGGACGGCCTCGTCAAGTAAAGGATCATCTGCTTCCAAAAGTTCTGCCGCTGTGCTCTTGTTTTTCCCATAATTCTCGATTTCGTCCTTGTACTGGGGCGGGGCCTGCGTCTTGAGGTAATGGATGAGTTCGAACATTTCTTCGTCACTTACAAAGGCTCCCTGAATACGCTGGGGCTTGGATTGACCCGCGGGTAAATAGAGCAAATCCCCCATACCAATCAGCCGCTCCGCACCGATTTCGTCGAGGATACAGCGCGAGTCCACGCGGGAGGACACCTGGAAAGAAATACGGGCCGGGAAATTGGCCTTAATGACTCCGGTGAGTACATCCACGGAGGGGCGCTGGGTCGCGATAACGAGGTGGATTCCCACCGCACGGGCAAGCTGGGCTATGCGCGCGATGGCGTCTTCCACTTCGGCACGGGCCAGCATCATAAGATCGGCTAGTTCGTCAATGACACAGACAATGTAGGGGAGCTTGCGAACCACACTGAGGGACTGGCTTTCTTCTTCTTCCTCAGTCATGCCCTCGACTTCAATCTCTCCGTTGTCCACACTTTCGTTGTAGATTTCGATGTTGCGTACACGGAGGTCTGCGAAAAGTTTATAGCGTTCTTCCATTTCCTTGATGAGCCAGGTGAGGGCCGTGGCTGCTTTTTTCGGATCGGTCACCACGGGCGTGATGAGGTGGGGGATGTCATTGAAGATGGAAAGTTCGACCATCTTGGGATCGATAAGAATGAGTTGAAGGTCATCGGGTGTTTTGTTGAAGAGCAAGCATGCAAGGATAGATTTTACACAAACCGTTTTACCTGCACCCGTGGCCCCGGCAACAAGCAGGTGGGGCATGGTAGCGAGGTCGGCGAAGGAGACTTCGCCCTCAATGTCTTTGCCGAGTACAAGGTCAAGTTTACCGCCGCCGCTTTTGAATGGTTTGGATTCCAGCAACTCGCGAAGCATGACCGAATCCCGTTGGGTGTTGGGTGCTTCGATGCCCACACGACCCTTGCCGGGGATGGGGGCTTCCACGCGGATACGGTGGGCCTTGAGCGCCAGGGCAATATCGTCGGCCAGTGCCAGGAATCGACTCACCTTGATACCGGGCGCAGGGTCCAGCTCGAAACGGGTGATGGTAGGCCCACGGGTCACGTCGGTGACTTTGGCCTCAATGCCATGTTGTTCCAGCGTTTCTTCCAGGATGAGTCCGGTCTCGCGCAGATGTTGATCAAGATTGGGAATCTCTATGGTGACACCATGCTTGAGCATAGACAGGGAAGGCTTTTTATACCGCTTCGGGTACACAAAATCTTCAGGCAGATCTTCGGGAATGTTTTTATCGACGACTTGCTTGCGGACGAGTCGGCGTTTTTTGGGCGCGTCTTCCACGGGTTTGGCCGGTGGCGTAGCCACCACTTCAGCAGTTACGGCATTCGTGTCCCCTGTCTGGGGTTCATCAAAGGGAAGCTCACCCGTCGTTGTAGCCACATCGACAAAGCTAAGTTCTTCCTGTTCCGAAGGTAAATCCTCAAGAGAGTGTTTGCGAATCCGCATGCGCTCCAGGTTATCTTCCTCGAGCGTGGTCTGGTCTTCCACTTCATCCGCGTCCGCGGCGTTCTGCTTTGCGCGGCGCTTGGCGATCCGATCCGCAATCTCTGCAGTCTTTGGCTTGGCCTCCGGCTTAAGATACTGGTTCCAGTAGTGGCGCGCTCCTTCGAAGATAGCGAGGTTGCCCCGGATGAGGTGGCGCAAGAAACGCTGGGAAAAAAGCACACCGTGAATCAGCAGGAAGTCCGTGGCAAGAAGTATACCCACCAGGACCATGGTAAAGCCGATAACATTGGAGCCGATGGTCCCGAAATTGGGGAGGAGTAACTGGTCGGCAATGAAGGCACCGAATGCACCACCAGGCTGTAACGGATTTGAAGAGCCAACAGCACGATCAATCTGGAGGAGTCCTGCGGTGAAACCCAGGAGGGCCACCATACCCAGCATGCGGGTGATAAGGCGGTCCACAGGACGATGGCTAAGGAGCATCATGGCCCAGATAAAGCTGAGGATATAGATGATGTGGGATGCGTCCCCCACAACGATGGACAGAAACCAGGCCACCACGGCACCGGGCATACTGAGTAAATTGGGTTCGGACAGGTTGAAGGGTCGCGCATCCTGTGCCAGGCCATTGTAGCCATCGGTCACAAGAGCAAGAAAGAGCAGGGTGGTCACACCCAGGAGCAGAATCCCGGCAATTTCCGATCGGCGCTCTGCAGGGAAATTTGTCGGCTTTTTCCGCACGATGGGCCTCCTTCACAAATTGGAACTATTGTCAGCTAGCGTAGCTTAGCAAAGAGTTTACCATATTGCAAGGAAATTGTG
>CALAXS010000585.1 GCA_937895305.1 uncultured bacterium | reverse complement strand
CCTTTCATTATTGACCTGAGGAGAGCGGAAGATGGACTCATCTGTCAAGATCATTCGCGTTTTTTTCATTCTGGCGTGCATTATCATGGGTACCCTTTGGGGCCAATATGTACATTCACTCTATGAAGACGCTGCCTTTGCCGCCAAACAACTTGAACAGGGCATGAATTCTGTTCAGGATCCAAAACCCTTGATGGTCTGGGTCGTTGGTGGTGGCATCGTTGGCGGCGGGATCAGTATCGGCATATTTCTGCTGATGGCACTCTTGTCCCAAAATTTGTACGAACGTCTGGCACCCGCCATCATCTCAATCGTTCTTGGTCTGGTCGTCGGGTATTTCCTTGGTCAATATATTTTGTGGTGGTTCCCCAACTCCACCGTTACCCTCCGTATTTTTGTCGTCGCATCGCTGGTACTTGTATTCGGATTTGTGGGTATTGTGGTGGGGCTGACCCGTGCATCCAATTGGGAGTCGCTCATCACGGCGGTCCAATCCAATCGTGGAAATGAACCTGCGCATAAGCTGGTGGATACCAGCGTCATCATCGATGGTCGCATCAAGGACATCTGCGACAGTGGATTTATCGATGGCACGCTCATGGTTCCGCGTTTTGTCTTGCATGAGTTGCAGCATATTGCGGATTCAGCCGATGTGCTTCGTCGGGCAAAAGGGCGCCGTGGGCTGGATATATTGAAGTCCATGCAGGATGGTGAGTCCAAGGTGATTGTAGAGATTATTGATGATGACCCTGTGGAGATTCGCGAGGTCGACAGTAAGCTGGTGAAGCTGGCACAGAAATTCCGGGCGAAAATCCTGACCAACGATTATAACTTGAACAAGGTGGCGCAGATTGAGGGGGTGGAGGTGCTGAATATCAACGATTTGGCCAATGCATTAAAACCTGCAGTATTGCCGGATGAGGCCATGAAGGTGAAGGTGATTAAGGAGGGCAAAGAGCCGAATCAGGGGATTGGCTATCTGGATGATGGCACCATGATCGTCGTAGATGGCGGGCGGGCTTACATGGGACAGGATGTCGGTGTGATTGTCACCAGTGTGCTGCAGACGGCTGCAGGGCGCATGATATTTACCCGATTTGATTCTGCGTTGACGTGAAGACCCAACTTGTAATTCCTGCGGCTGGCCTGGGTACCCGCCTTGGGTGTTCGGGGCCAAAGGCCCTCATCGATCTTGAAGGACGGCCCATGGTGGTGCGTACTTTGGAGTGTTTTAGCGGGTCAGGGCTCCTGCACAATGCCATTGTAATGGTGTCGCCGGAACATGAAACGGAATTCCAGCGTGTACTGAACGCTTATTTCCCGGATACCGCTATACAACTATGCCATGGCGGCGCGGAACGTCAGGACTCGGTCGGGCTGGGCGTAGCAGCAACAGATGCGGATACTGAAATCGTCGTGATTCATGACGCTGCCCGCCCCTTTATCACACCTGAATCAATACAGGCTTCCATTGAGTCTGCCCGTGTTTACGGCGCGGCGACGGTCGCTATTCCAACCGTGGATACTATCTTGCAGGGAGACGCAGAAGGGTATATGCTGGAAACACCGGATCGAAGCTGTTTGTGGCAGTGTCAGACCCCACAGACTTTCAGGAAGTCGGTGTATCTGGATGCGCTGGCCCAAGCACGAGAATCGGGACATATCGGTACAGACGATGCCTCTCTGGTACAACGGAGTGGTGCTCAGGTGAAACTGGTACCCGGCACACGATTCAACATTAAGGTGACATCGCCAGAGGATTTGTTGCTGGCACGTATGTACATACGTACTGATGACATCGGTTAGCAATACGAAGCACGTTAAGACACGGCGGTTGCTTACCGAATTCTGTGTTCGTATTGGTCAATGTTGCTTCCAGAACAAGGAGGGAAAGTTATGCGTATAGGTTTTGGCTATGATCTACATCGGCTCGAAGCAGGACGAGATCTCATTCTGGGAGGCGTGAAGATCAAATTCAACAGGGGACTTATCGGGCATTCAGATGCCGATGCCCTGTGTCATGTCATTACTGATGCCTTGTTTGGTGCTTTGGCACTGGGCGATATCGGAACGCATTTCCCGGATACCGACCCGGCATACAAGGATGCGGATAGCGTGAAATTATTGCGCACAGCCTATGACATGGTGCAAGCGAAGGGCTATAGTGTTGTCAATATCGACACTACGATTATTGCGCAAAAGCCCAAGATGAATCCTTATATCCCTGAGATGCGCAAAACAATTGCAGGCTGCCTGGACATTGATGTGGACCAAGTTTCGGTGAAAGCGAAGACCAATGAAATGGTGGGGCCGGAGGGTCGTGGTGAAGCGATCAGTACACAGGCGGTGGTGTTGTTGGATAAGGTAGGCTGAACGGCGGAATATGAGTAAAGAACGTTTGGACATTCTGGTACAACGCTTGACTGGAGAGTCGCGTTCAAAGGCGCAAGGATTGATACAGACCGGCAATGTCTTTGATGGTGCAGGAAACTGCCTGAAGAAGCCGGGGCTGCGAATTGATGAAGATACCCCGCTGGAAATCAAAGCGCAACAGCGCTTTGTGAGTCGGGGTGGGGATAAGTTAGTGGCAGCACTGGAGGCCTTCTCCCCCACACTGGAAAATAAAATTGCCCTGGACGCGGGGGCCTCTACCGGGGGCTTCACGGATTGCCTGCTCCAGCATGGTGTGGCCAAGGTCTATGCCGTGGACGTGGGCTATGGTCAACTTGCCTGGTCCCTGCGCCAGGATGAGCGGGTGGTGGTTATGGAGCGGTGTAATGTGCGCCATCTGAAAGCGGAGATGCTGGAGGAGGCCCCTAACTTTTTTACCGCCGATTGTTCCTTTATTTCACTGCGTACCATATTGCCCCCGCTGGCGAATGTGCTGCATGATGATGCCGAGGGCATCGTCCTCATCAAGCCGCAATTTGAAGCGGGAAAAGCACAGGTGGGTAAGGGTGGTGTGGTACGGGATGAAGCCATTCGTCAGGCCACGGTAGAGGATGTATGCGCCACGGCACGTACATTGGGTTTCACTAAAATTGATGTGATACCCTCTCCATTGTTAGGTCCCGCAGGTAATCGTGAGTTTCTTGCCTATCTGCGGGGTCGTGAGACCGTTGTGTCCGGGGACACAACACAAGCATAGGCGCACCATGCTCAGCACGTTACGCATTAAGAATTATGCCTTGATTGATACGCTGGAAATCGATTTCCAGCAGGGCTTCAATGTGCTTACCGGAGAGACCGGGGCGGGTAAATCCATTTTGCTGGGGGCGCTGAACCTCATCCTTGGCGCGCGTGCATCAAGCGATGGCGTCCGGGTAGGGACCAATCAGGCACAGATCGAGGGCATCTTTCACCTCCCCTCTCCTTCGGCACGACTTCAAGCCCTTTTGGCGGACCATGATCTGGAACTGGAAGACGACTGTCTGTTGGTATCGCGTACGGTAACGAAGGACGGACGGAGCAAGGCTTATGCTGGCGGCACATTGGTGCCCCTATCCGTGTTGGCTGCAATCGGTGATGAGCTGATTGATTTACATGGTCAGCATGAACATCAGTCCCTGTTGAAAACGGATCGGCAATTGGCGTTGCTGGATGCATTTGCAGGTGTGGAGGGACTGGCCATCGAAGTCGGTGAGGCCGTACAACAATGGCGTACTGCGACCCAGGCACTGGAAGCCTTGCAGGGGGATGAGCGGGAGCGGGAACGGCGCATGGACTTATTGCGCCATGAAGTAAAAGAAATTAACGCAGCGGGCTTCGAGCCGGGGGAAGAAGAAGCCATAGCATCCCAACTGTCCCGCGTAAATAATGCGGAAGCGATCCACGAACTGGCGAGTCGTGCCCATAACCGACTCTATGCACAGGAAGAAGATGCCGTGGTGGATCAACTGGATGGGACCTTGCGGGACCTGGAAGCGTTGGTCGAAATTGATGGTACCTATGCGCCTCTGCTGGAACAGCTGACTGAGGCGCGTAGTACGGTGGAGGCCGTGGCACTGGAGGTACGGGATGCTGCGGAAGGTGTAGACTTTGATGGCGGTGCCCTGGAGGAATTAAATCAACGCAAGACCTTGCTCCAGGATTTAAAGCGTAAGTACGGGGAGAATATAGAGGCAATTCGCACCTATTGTGTTAAGGCAACGGAAGAACTCGCCGGGTATGAAAATCGGGATGCACGCATGGCGGCGTTGAAAGCAGAAGCGGAGCAAGGCCTGGATAAGGCGATGAAGCTGGCCGAACATTTACACAAGAAACGGGTCGCCGCAGCAAAGAAGCTGGAGAAACAGGTTTCTGCGAGCATGCAGGAGCTGGAGATGAAGGGGGCGCAATTTGTTGTGGAACTGTCAGAGCGCGACCTGGGCCGTAGCGGGGTGGACAAGATCGCCTTTCTCCTGGCGGCCAACGCAGGCGACGCGCCAAAGCCCTTGCGCAAGGTGGCGTCAGGGGGCGAGATGTCACGTATTATGCTGGCCATGAAAGCGGTGTTTGCAGCGGCAGACGCTATACCCACACTCATCTTTGACGAGGTGGATGCCGGTATTGGCGGTGCCGTAGCACGAAAGGTAGCAGCCAAGTTACAGGGACTGGCAAGATCCCATCAGGTCTTGTGCGTTACCCACCTGGCGCAGATTGCTGCGGTGGGCAATACGCACTTTGCCGTGACCAAATCGTCGCAACGCGGCACCACACGAACGCAGGTAATCAACCTGGATGAAAACGCACGCGTGGAGGAAATTGCCCGTTTACTGGACGGTTCCGTATCTGAACTGAGCGTGAAACATGCCCGGGAATTATTGTCTGCTTGACTCTATTCGCCTGTACCCGTAGGATCCCTGAATTACGTTTCAGGAGTATCCATTGAACATCCTCGGTATATCGGCCTATTACCATCCCTCGTTCCCTACTGCCTGCCGTGCTGCGGCCTCCAGCTTGGAAATGCATATACCAAGGCTCTGCCTCGGAAAACGGACGCGGGTAACGGGAAATACTACGACCTCAGTCCCGACTTGGGTTAAGCATGTTGAAGCGGAGATTCCCGCCTGCGCGGGAATGACAGGAGCGAGTATCCTTTGAACATCCTCGGTATATCGGCCTATTACCATGACAGTGCGGCAGCCTTGCTGCAAAATGGTGAAATTATCGCTGCAGCACAGCAGGAACGCTTTTCGCGCAAAAAACACGATCCCCTATTCCCGGACGACGCTGCTGCGTACTGTCTGCGTGAAGCTGGACTGGATGTGAATCAGCTGGACTACGTGGTTTTTTACGACAAGCCCTTCGTGAAGTTTGAGCGCCTCCTCATGACCTACCTCAGTTATGCGCCCAAGGGTATCCGCTCGTTCTATGAGCAAATGCCCAGTTGGTTGAGCGAGAAGATGTTCATGCGCAAGACCCTGCGTCGTGAACTGGGCTACGAAGGCGAAATCCTTTTTTCCGGGCATCACCTCTCCCATGCGGCATCGGCCTTTTTTCCCAGCCCTTTCGAGGCAGCCGCCTTCATCACCATGGATGGCGTGGGCGAATGGGCCACCACGGCTTATGGTGTAGGTCAGGGCAACCAGATAAAAATCCATAAAGAGGTCAACTTCCCCCACTCCCTGGGCCTGCTCTATTCGGCCTTCACCTATTTCTGCGGCTTCAAGGTGAACAGCGGCGAGTATAAGCTCATGGGTCTTGCGCCCTATGGTCAGCCCAGGTACGTGGACATCATCAAGCGGGAACTCATTGACATCAAAGACGATGGCTCCTTTCGCCTGAATATGGACTACTTCGATTATTGCGCCGGGTTACGCATGACCAGTTCCAAGTTTAATGCTCTGTTTGACGGACCACCTCGTCCGCAGGAATCGAAGATGACGCAGCGAGAGATGGATCTCGCGCGGTCTATACAAGTGGTGACGGAGGAGGTGCTGCTCAAAACGGCCCATCATGTTCATGCGGAAACCGGGATGAAAGATCTGTGCATGGCCGGGGGCGTGGCCTTGAACTGTGTGGCCAATGGTCGCCTCCTGCGCGAGGGGCCTTTCGATAACGTATGGATCCAGCCCTGCGCCGGTGATGGGGGCAACGCGTTGGGCGCAGCCCTCTTCGCATGGCACCAACTATTAAAAGCCCCACGCACCCCGGACCCCTTCCGACAAAAGGGCACCTATCTTGGGCCATCCTGGTCGGATGAAGAGATTGAAGCCTGGTTGAAAGAAGAAGGCATCCCATACACCGCCTATACGGAAGCTGAACTACCGGGTGCTGTGGCAGAGAAACTGGCATCGGAACAGGTCGTTGGCTGGTTTCAGGGCCGTATGGAATTTGGACCACGTGCCTTGGGCGGTCGCAGCATTCTGGGTGACCCAAGGTCTCGGGACATGCAGTCCACCCTGAACCTGAAAATTAAATTCCGCGAATCCTTCCGCCCCTTTGCACCTTCGGTCCTGCGCGAGTGCGTGGACGATTGCTTTGACATGCGAGGCAAGGACAGCCCCTACATGCTTCTGGTGGCAGATGTGAAAGAAGAACGTCTCTGCGTACAAAGCGAGGAAGATAAGGCGCGGGAAGGCTTTGACAAGCTCAAGGTCATACGCTCTGACCTGCCCGCCATCACCCATGTGGACAACACCGCGCGGATTCAATCTGTGGAAGAAGCAACCAACCCGCGTTACTATCAGCTCATCAAGGCCTTCAACGAACAGACCGGGTGCCCTGTGCTCATCAACACCTCCTTCAATGTACGGGGTGAACCCATCGTCTGCACCCCGGAGGAAGCCTTTATCTGTTTTATGCGCACCAAAATGGACTACCTCTGCATCGGCCGTTTCCTGCTGGCGAAGACCAACCAGGCACCCTGGGAAGGCACCGACGACTGGCGCGAAGAGTTTGAACTGGATTAAGACGACAAGGATGAATCAACAATGGCTACCATCATCTTCTTCATTCTATTCTGTATTATAATTGCTTTGCTCTCCAAGTGCGTAAATACACTGCGTGACATTCACAAAGAGCAGGAGCACATACGTTCCCTGTTGCAAAGTAGCATACTAAAACCTGATGTGGAATCGGATAAACCGTTTGAACTACCTGAGTCAACCACTACTTCCCTTGCTGAGTTGAATAAGGATGATGAGAAGTTATGTTAGCCTCCCCTCGTTCCCAAGCTCTGCTCCGGAAAACAGGCGCGTTTTACAGGAAATGTTACGACCTCAGTCCCGACTTGAGTCAGGAATGTAAACGCGGAGATTCCCGCCTTCGCGGGAATGAC
>CALAXS010000584.1 GCA_937895305.1 uncultured bacterium | reverse complement strand
CCTCCCTGTCCGGAGAGATAGAAATTACCGGTCTGTTCCCAGAAACGATGTACATCTGTGGAGGCATCATTCCCGACGGGCAAGGCTTTGAGCATGATCGGGATGTCTACTTCCTTACGGATAGCTGCATCGTCACCCACTTCCAGGCTCATCTCCGTAATTTCTTTTACTTCGTCATAGCCGCGACGGACCACGCGAATATTGTCGTCCACCACGCGGGCACCCTTGGCGCCGAATTTATGTTTCAATTGTTTTTCAATAGCATCGAAGAGTGCTGCTTCATCCAGATTGGCTTGTTCACGGATATTGGATACCGCAAAGAAGGCGCCCTGGAATACGTTACCCTGCATACGGAATTGAAGTTCGATATCCGCTGCTTCTTCGCGAGCAACCTTGAACGCATCCAGATAGAAAACACGCAATTCATTTTTCACAATGATTCTACGATATACGGGCGGGATCTCTTTCCAGACTTCCTGCTGGGTTGCCTTGTCACTCTGAATGATAAATACGCCACCCTTTTTGAGGCCGGCCAGCGGATTGGAGTGCATAAATACGTTGGGGTCCGGGGAGAGCACGCAGTCCACATAGAAGTATTCGCAATTCATGCGAATCTGTTCCGGTGCTGCTGACAGGTAGTAGGTCGTAGGCTGCCCTTTTTTCTCGGAACCGTACTTGGGATTCGCCTTGATGTGGAAACCCAGAAGGTCGAACAAGGTCATGGCCAGGTTTTTACCCGTAGTGATGGCACCCCAGCCACCAACCGAGTGTAAACGTACTGTTATGCTGTTATCCGGCATGAGATTTGGGTTTTCACTACCACGCAGGGCGAGCTCTTTGATATGGGGATAGCCTTCCAGGATTTCCTGTTGATGGATTTCCTGTTTGGGGGTATAGGCTTCTTCGTGGACGAAGTCCACAGAGAGATAATAAAATTTGCGATGAAGACCGTCGTCCAGCATATTTTCTACTGCTGCGATGACGCCCTCGGGCTGTAAATCGCGGCTACCCAGACCAAAGGCACCTGAGTAGAGGGGCGGTATGTCTTTGTGGCCATAGATTTCGTAGCCGGGGTAGGGGATGTTGCCTTTTTTCACAGAACCATTTTCTACCGATTTACCGATGGCTGCACGAACTTCGCGCATGAGTGGTAAGTCTTCGGCAAGGGGCTGGTCGGTACGTTCGAGGATGGTGACCCCTTTACGTCCTTTGAGAATTTTAGTGATTAAGTCACCGGGGAAGGGGCGGAATACCGTGAGGTTCACGACGCCTACCTTGAGGCCGCGGGTCTCGCGCAGATAATCGGACACTACTTCGGCACTACTCACCACACTCCCCTGTGCGAAGAGGATATAGTCAGCGTCATCACATTTGTAGGTGGCAACGCGCGTGTACTGACGCCCGGTCAGGGCGGCATATTCATTCATGGCCTGTTCGGTGAGTGCTTCAATATGGTCGAAGAAGTAGGGGCGCTGCGCGGCAACGCTCTGCATGTAGGAGTCCTGGTTTTGTACGGGACCAGTCAATACAGGATTGTCCACATCCCATAGCTCAGGAATACGACGACGCTGATCACCATAGATCATGCGTTGGGCCGGGGTGGGTGTGTCGATGATGTCATCGGGACGACCGAGGTATTCTGCAATCAGTTCCCGTTCTGGAATCATGAGGGATTCGATAAGGTGTGTGGTTAGGAAACCATCTTGTGCAACGATACCGGGGGTGAGGGCCAGCTCTGCGATGCGGTGAGCGATGATGTTGAGGTCACAGACTTCCTGGGCGCTCTTGCCGAAGACCTGGAAGAAACCAGTGTCGTCGACCGCGTGATAGTCGTCGTGCCCGGCATGGACATTGAGGCTCGCCTTGGTCATGGCACGACAGCCCATATTCAGGATATAAGTGAGCCGCTTACCCACAGCCGCATACAACGACTCGTGCATGTAAGCAATCCCCTGGCCCGACGAGAAATGCGTGGCACGGAGCCCGGTCATGGAAAGACCCGCCGTGACGGCCGCAGCCGCATGCTCGCCTTCAGGCTCAATGAAGATCAGGGGACGCCCAGAGATATTGATATGTCCCTTGGCCGTTTCTTCAGCCCAGTATTCACCCATCTGTGTCGATGGGGTAATAGGATAGGCCCCTGCCGCATCGGTCGATTCACGTTCGCACATGATGACTGCGGTATTCCCATCCAGAGCTACACGGGTTCCTGGATACTTTACAGCTTGTTTACTATCTTTCATGATTCTCACCTATATCTAAGAAGTTCAAAACTATTTTCTAATCCACACCAACCGGAAGTGATGACTTCCGGGTAATCTTTTTTGCCGCCTTCCCCTTCACCGGGCCTTTATTTTTTTCGTACCAGATGATGGCACCTGTGGGACACCGCTCCATGGGAGTCTTGTCCAGGCGCTTGTTCTTGGTGTAATCAATCACAGCCAGATTATTCTCCAGTCGGATTGCATTGGCCGGGGCGTCCATAACACAACGACCACACGCGGTACAGGCCACTTCACATTCTGCTTCCGCCTCATCCCCCTCCGCAATATTTTTACATGCGATCCACAAGCGATGATCCTGCTGATGAATGGAAAAGAGTCCTTTCGGACAAATGTCTACGCAGTCTCCACAGGCGGTACACAGATTTTCATCCACCACGGGCAAGCCATGCTCGTCCATGGTGATGGCATCAAAATCGCAAACGCGAGCACAGTCCCCCAGACCGAGGCATCCCCATACGCACCCTTTACCGCCCCCTGAAACAAGGTTTGCGGCGCGACAACCTTCAAGGCCCTCATACTGTGCTCGCTGCTTTGCAACATGGCTGCCCCCGGCACAGGCTAAACGTGCAACACGTTTAATCTGTGCTCCCGCAGCCACCCCCAGAAGTTTCGCAATACTTTTAATACCTTCTGCATCGCTGACGGTGCACCCCCCCGGTGCAGCTACGTCCCCAACACAAGCTTCTGCAAAGGCCCGGCAACCTGCCTGTCCACAGGCACCACAGTTGGCACCCGGTAGCAGGTCTTCAACTTTATCAATGCGCGGATCTTCGTATACATAAAAGCGACTGTTCGCCAGCGCAAGGATGGCGGAAAGGGCTATGCCCAATACACCCATCACAATTCCGGCTGTTACGAACGCTGTCATCGATCCATCCGCCCTTTTTTACGAAAGTCACCTTAAGCTAATAAATAACAACTTATTAGAGCAAGGACAATGCCAGAGCTTCCGCAGGGGACCAAGTTTCGCAACCTGCTAAGTACCTAGCAGTTATGTACTAAGTCCAACACCATTGATCAATTGAGCACACCCGAAAGGACAGATCTGCTCAAGGCAAATGTGATCAATACACCTTGCGTAATCAGCTAATCCTTGGGTATAAATCACCTGAAAACGGGGATTAGTTCAGACTTTTTTCCTGTTTTTTGTGGTGTGGGGTGCAGTTCAGGTTTGTCGTTTAGAATATGCTTTTTGGATTTACCGTAGGGCAATTGGGTATATTCCAGCCTATGTACAGATTACCCTTTCGGCATACATATAGTGTAAGCGTTTTGTTATCTCTGGTCGCCAGTATCGGGCTATCGGGTATAGCGGTCGGTTCAGAGGATTTTGAGACGCGAATACGTCCGGTGCTGGCGGAGCATTGTTTCGAATGTCATGGCGCGGAACGTGCAGATGGCGGGTTGCGCCTGGACACGGCGGCAGGGTTTATGGCGGGAGGCTCCCGTGGGAGCATGTTGTTACCGGAGGTGGATCGTGAGGGGCTCATTACCCCGGTATTGCATAACAAGGCACCCTTTGACCATCCGCAAATCACCCTAACGTCGCAGGCCTTTGGTGATTTGCGCGATTGGACAAAGCAGGGTGCGCCCTGGCCGGAAATAGCAAGTGGGGTGGTGAATTCGGATATGGCGGATTATGTGCAGCGTGCGAAGAAAGAGCACTGGGCCTATCAACCTGTACTGAAACCAGCGCTGCCCGTAACGAAGCAAAGCGATTGGGTGACTAGCCCCATTGATGCTTTTGTTTTGGCACGCCTGGAAGAAGCCGGGTTGTCCCCCTCGGCCGTTGCAGAGCCTGCTGCATTATTGCGTCGTATTTATTATGATTTGATTGGTCTGCCGCCGGGCTTTGAAGCCATTGAGACCTTTAAGCAAGACCATTCTCGTGAAGCGATTGAAAAGGTCATCGATGAACTGTTGGCCATGCCGCAGTATGGAGAGCGTTGGGGACGGTATTGGCTGGATGTGGCGCGATACAGTGACACCCGTGGTTTTGGGGATGTGACAAATCAATATTTTCCGTTTCCACACACCTACCGGGACTATGTGATTCGCGCTTTTAATGAGGATGTGCCCTACGACCAATTTATTCTGGAGCAGTTGGCAGCGGACCAGCTGGCGCAGGGCGAGGATAATCGCGCGTTGGCGGCCATGGGGTTTATCACGTTGGGCCGCCAGTTTCCCGGAGATCGGAATGCCACGCTGGACGATCAGATTGATGTGGTCATGCGGGGTCTGCAGGGGCTTACGGTAAGTTGTGCCCGGTGTCATGATCACAAGTTCGACCCCATCCCCACCGCAGATTACTATTCGTTGTATGGCGTCTTTCGCAGTTCTCACCGCCCTAGTGAGTTGCCACTCATTGAAGAACCCGATACCGCATCACCGGAATACCAGGCGTACAAGGAGGAGCTGAATAAACGTAAAGGGGCCTTGAAAGAATATCTGGCGCAGGTGCATGTTGAACTATTGAACACCACGCGGTCACGTACAGAGGCGTATCTTGGGCTGGCGTATCGGGTGATGAAGACGGAGGATCACAAGGGAATCAAGGCGGATATTAATCAGCTGGAGTTGTCCTGGGAGACGACCCAGGATTGGGTCGTTTATTTAAAGACGCAGGGGGAGGCGCATGACCCGGTGTTTGGGTTGTGGTGGGCCCTTGCACAGTTGGAGGCAGTCACGTTTAAAGATAAGGCACCGGATATCATCAAGGCGTACCTTTCCGCTTCCTCGGTAGAGCGTCCAATGTCTATTGCGGTGAAGTCTCATTTTATAAACGAAATGCCAGCGACCATGGAAGCGGTCAATGCTTTTTACGGTGAACTGCTGAACGCAGCAGATCAGGAGTGGAAAGATTTACTGGCAGCCTATACGCAGCGCGTGGTCGTGGACGCGGAAGTAACTTTTCCTGACGGGTTACCCAATCCTGAACGGGAGGTGCTGCGTCAGGTTTTTTATGCCAGGGACTCTCCTGCGAATATTACTGTTGCCCAGGTCGAAGGGCGTAGCAGTTATATGGTGCGAAGAAAGATTGAAGAACGACGCACAGCCATAGCGCAACACATCAGCACCCACCCCAGTCGCCCGGACCGGGCAATGGTACTGGCAGATGCCGACACACCCTATGAGCCCTACATATTCAGTCGGGGCCGTGAAGGGAACATGGGGGAAAGCGTACCCCGTCGTTTTCTGGAGGTGTTGTCGGGCCAAGAGCGACTAGCTTTTACACAGGGTAGTGGTCGTCTGGATCTGGCACAGCACATAGCGAGCAAGGAGAATCCTCTTACAGCACGCATCATGGTGAACCGGATTTGGATGCACCACTTCGCACAGGCACTGGTGGGTACACCCAGTGATTTCGGGGCTATGGGTGCGGAACCGACCCACCCGGCGTTGCTGGATTATTTGGCATCCACGTTTATGGAAGAGGATTGGTCCATCAAGAAACTACATAAGCGGATTATGTTGAGTAGCACATATCTGCAGTCGAGTGCGGAAACCGCAGCAGCGCTGGCCCAAGACCCGGACAACAAACTGTATTGGCACTTTGCTCGGCGTCGCCTGGACTTTGAGGCCATGCGCGACACCTTGTTACTGGCAGCGGACAATCTGGACACGACCCTGGGGGGGCATTCCATCGATATTACCGAAGCACCCTATCCCAATCGTCGAACAGTGTACGCCGAGATTGATCGTCAGAACCTGCCCGCGGTGTTTGCGACCTTTGACTTTGCTGCACCCACCTCGCACAGCGCAAAACGTTTCGAGACGACCGTACCGCAACAGTCGTTGTATATGATGAATAACCCCTTTGTTGCAGAGCAGGCACGCAAGGTGGCGGTTACTGCAGCCGGGGCGGGTCCGAATTCTTCTGAAGCACGTATTCAGGCCATGTACCGCAAAATTTTTGCCCGTGAAGCAACCGTACGCGAATTGGAACTGGGCGTGGCCTTTGTGGAAGGTATGAGCGATACAGAGCCGCTGGCACTGGCACTGCCGGAGGAAAAGAACGACTGGTTGTATGGCTATGGCACGGTGGATGAGTCCTCCGCGCGTACAACAACATTTACAGCATTTCCGTTCTGGAGTGGCGAGGCGTATCAGGGTGATGGGGATTGGCCAGAGGGTAATCTTGGCTATGCAAAGCTTGCAGCCCGGGGTGGTCATCCGGGCGATGAAGACCATGCTGTGATTCGGCGTTGGGTTTCGCCTGTGGATTCCACCATCGCCATGGTAGGTGAGCTGCACCATTATTCTGCTATGGGAGATGGTATCAAAGCCTATGTAATTTCAAGCCGGGCGGGTATCTTGTGGAGCAGCGACTTGCAGGATGGTATGACGTTGACTGAATTTCAGGACAGCCCCATACAAAAAGGCGACACCGTAGATTTAATTGTTACAAGTAAGGGCGAGGCCGCTGAGGATGCCTTTCGTTGGCATCCCCGTTTGTACCTTTCCGCACCAGATGCCGCACAATATCCTAAGCAAGATTGGCTGACGCGATTCGATTTTGTAGGTCCGCCCAAAGAAACCCCGGAGCCCCTGGGTGCCTGGGACCAGTACGCGCAGGTATTGTTAATGAGCAACGAGTTTATCTTTGTTGATTAGCCTTGCTCCATTTTTGGAACAGGGCTATACTGGACACCATTCGGGCAAGAATTAAGCAGGGCACATTTTATTAATGTCGATACACGATCACCATCCTACATCCGTGAATGACTTTATCCTGTCACGTCGTGATTTCTTACGACGTTCCGGCATGGGTTTTGGTGCCATGGGCCTGGGAATGGTTACGGGTGTGCAGGGAGGCGCTTCGGCTGCAGGTGCTGGAGCGAGCTATGTACGGGAACCCCATTTTCCGGGCAAGGCCAAGCGTGTAATTCATATTTTTCTAAATGGCGGTATGTCCCATGTGGACTCATTTGACCCGAAGCCGCTCCTGGAAAAGTATGCAGGTAAGGCCCTACCCAATTCCTATGAGACCGAACGAAAAACAGGTGGTGGCTATCCATCCCGATTCAAGTTCAGCAAGCATGGCGAGAGTGGTATTGAAGTCAGTGAATTGTTTCCACACCTTTCGCAGTGTGTAGATGATATGTGCATCATACGATCCATGCATACGAATATCCCGGCCCACGGCGCGTCCATGCTCATGATGAATTGCGGGAATACTGTGTTGTCGCGACCCAGTATGGGGTCGTGGGTGACCTATGGTCTGGGTTCCGAGAACCAGAACCTGCCGGGTTTCGTGACCTTGTGTCCAGGCGGCTACCCCACTGGTGAGTCACAGAACTGGCAGTCGGCATTTCTCCCTACGCCCTATCAGGGCAGTTATATTGACAGTCAACATGAAGATGTGGAAAAGCTGGTCAACAACATCAAGAGTTATTATTCCTCCCAGGAGGGGCAGCGACGTCAACTGGATCTATTGACCGAGTTAAATCACCTGCACCAGGAAAAGCGCAAGGAAGATGCGGCACTGGAAGCGCGGATTCAATCCTTTGAGCTGGCGTACCGTATGCAGTTTGAGGCGACGGATGCCTTTGATACAAGGCTGGAACCGGAATACATACACGACATGTATGGTACCAGCGTACAAAGTCGACAGCTGCTGATTGCGCGGCGTTTACTGGAGCGGGGCGTGCGCTTTGTTCAGTTGTGGCATGGTCCGGGTCAGCCCTGGGACAGTCATGATGATGTGGAGGAACAGCATAAACGCTTGAGTGCCCAGTGCGATCAGGGTATGGCGGCGTTACTGAAAGACCTGAAACAGCGGGGTATGCTGGAGGATACGCTGGTCCTGTGCACCGGAGAATTCGGGCGTACACCTACCGTGGAAATCGCGGAGCCAGGTATTAGCGTCGCCAAGGGCAATGGCCGGGATCACAACCACCTGGGCTTCACTTCGTGGATGGCAGGCGGTGGTATCAAGGGTGGTCATGTCCATGGTGCTACCGATGAGTTTGGATTCAAGGCGGTGGAGAAGCCGGTCCATGTCCATGATTTACACGCCACAATTTTACATCAGCTTGGTTTTGATCATGAACAGTTAACGTATCGCCATTCGGGGCGCGATTTCCGTTTGACCGATGTCGAAGGAAATGTGATCCGCGAAATTCTCGCATAAGGCGAGATGACTACCAGGCCAGCCAAGGGGAATTCAATGAGTATAGTGCGTATGGTTATTCTTGGATTGCTCATGACAGCAATGGCCCATGGGGAACCCGTGCAATACGATGTTCAGCTGGATGTCATCAGCAAGGGTTTTGACAAGAAGACCTGCTGGGTTCATCCGCGAGCGGGCACCATACCGGGGAATCCGCCCAAGGTAGTGTTGACCATGCAGAAGCTCCTCTTGAGCGGGTCGGATATTTTCTATGCGCTGAATGAAATGCGCACGGATGATAGGGGTGCGAACTGGTCTGGCCCGATAGAACACGCGAATCTGGGGCGAAGACCCAATGAGCAGGGTGGTACTTCGGTAGTATGTGATTTTACGCCCAAGTGGCATGCCAAAACGGGAAAGCTCCTGGGGACGGGCCATAGTGCCATGTACAACGCAGAGAACAAGCTGGTCCATGAACGCCCGCGCGAGACGGCATACGCGGTGTATGATCCGGTGGCGCGAACCTGGTCGACCTGGCAGGGCGTGAAGATGCCGGATGATCCGATTTTTTATAACTCCGGTGCGAGCTGTACCCAGCGGATTGATTTGGATAATGGTGATATTCTGTTGCCCATCTATTGCAAGTCTGCCGAGGGTGGCCCGTATAGCACTACTGTATTGCGGTGTCGTTTTGATGGAGAGACCTTGCATTATGTAGAGCATGGAAATTTTATGACGGTGGATATCCAGCGGGGTTTTGTGGAGCCGTCCCTGGCGAAGGTGGGGGAACGGTTTTTCCTGACGATTCGTAATGATGAGTCCGGTTATGTGACGTACAGTGCGGATGGATTACAGTTTGATACCCCAAAGATGTGGACCTTCGATGACGGCAAAGAATTGGGTAGTTACAATACGCAGCAGCATTGGGTGACCCATGGCGATACCCTGTTTTTAGTGTACACCCGACGCGGCGCGGACAATGACCATGTGTTCCGTCATCGTGCGCCCTTGTTTATCGCCGAAGTGGACCAGGAAACCTTGCAGGTGAAGCGGGCTACAGAGCGGGTGCTGGTCCCGGAAAATGGTGCGCGGCAGGGAAACTTTGCCGTGACCAGAGTAAGTGACGCGGAAACCTGGGTCACCGTAGCCGAGTGGATGCAGCCTGTGGGTATCGAAAAGTATGGCTCGGATAACCGGGTCTATGTTGCGCGTATACAGTGGAAATAAATCACCAGTCTGCGAGCGGACTGAGATCGATCACTGAAGTCTCTTTCGGACTGATTGATACCGCCAAAGTTTCCGTTGCATTCGCAGGTAACTCCACCTCAAAACCAACCATGCGCGTATTCGGATTTTTACTGTCATAGTCATTGGGTGGATTTTCAAGATCATAAACCTGAAGCATGGCTCCCTTGGGTGAAGTGACTTCCATGTACACCGTTTCACCCGCTTGTTCCAGCGTTGCTGCATTACCTTTCAGGGTAACTTTGGCATTGGTGGCCATGCCCCAACGAATGGTGGTTTTTTCTTTCTCCAGCGTTTTCACTTCGTCCTGAATCAAAACCGCTTCGTTAACCAAACGAAGCCCCCGGTGTGCTGCAACTAATTGCTCATCGTAGACACTACTCAAGTCGATGGTCACAAGCGGATTATTAGGATCATCTGAAAATTTTGTGATGGGTCCATTACCCTTGACCTGTTGTAATTGACCATCCACTACCAAGGTACTGTGGGTATAATTATTAAGCCGGAACACCGTCCAACGTTCGGAATTCTGGCTACGATTCCAGAGGTCGATGCCCCTGGATTCCAGACTGTTGTACCCCTGCGCACCCAGGTCGATGCCCCAGCGCACACCCTTCATATCCAGTACAAATGAACCGATGTCCATGTGCCCATGATTCGCTGCGGGTGAGCCCCCCTTGATACCGACGAATGTAGCCTTCTCTTCCCATGCAGTTCGGAATATAGCAACGGGTACTCGTCCGTCACCTTTCCAATGATTTATCGTTGGTGCATCCAAAGCACCCATAGGCTGCCCCCAGATGAGGAGGAAGGGCAATACTCGATTGGAGCCACCATGGCCTGTGGGCTTTTCTTGAATGAATTCCTGTAACAGCGGCTTTTCGCGCCAGAGGAGACCGGAGTCATCGCACTTGTCCGCAAACCAATGCATAGCGGGGGAGACATTGCCCCGTGTACCACAATCGGAGTAGTTGTAATATAGGCCCGTTGGACCTGTGGCATGGAGGAAAAAATCCGGGGTCTTCATAAAGCCCGGCTTGATGGTATTCAGTCCGAAGTCACTGCCCAACACGGATTCCAGCACGGCGTTCAGCAACACATTGAAGGTGGTGCCATAGGCCCAGTAACTCGGCCCTTCCGGATAAACACCGTGGGGCTCATATTCTTTCATGGCATGGGGCACGCCCTGAATGGCCCGGGTCACCATCGTTTCGGCAAGTTCCGGCTCGTCTTCCAATACTGCCAGTGCCCCCATCACCATGCCGGCATGACACACCTGATTCCAGTTGTTATCCCCCTTCTGCCACCACATGGAAGGCTTCGATGCCTTCAGCCCCTTCTCCACTATCCCGGCGCGAATCGCTTCGCGACTTTCTTCGGATAGCCCGTTGTACAGCCAGTCATAGCCCAGGGCCACCGCCGCGGTCATTTCCGCCACATCCAGAAAATGACTCGGATTCCAGTCACTGAAGCCACACACCGCCAGCATCTCTGCTTCCGCTCGCTTCAAATATTTCTCTTCACCCGTCATGGTATAGGAAAACGCGAGATACGAAACCCGGCGCAGGCACGTACGCGATACACCCAGGAGCCGCTTGCCCACCTGGTCCCGCTCAAGCGTTTCCAATGCGATCATTTCATCGGCACAGGCTGTTATGTATTCCAGCGTGGATTCTAATAGTGGATCCGTATGGATCCTGGATTTTAATTCATCCACCGTATTCGGATTGAAATAGAGGCGGGGATGCGCTGGTGTGACCTGGGCCAGGCGCTCTTTCAGTTCGGGGATTTCATCCGCTGCCTGGGCCATACCCGGCGTGGACAGGAACATGGTAATCAATACGGTGGTAAAACGTGTGCAGGTTTTCATGGTGTGCATCTCCCCTGTCCGGTTGGTATATAGTCTATAGTATGCGATTCTTTTATACGGATGTGCAATGCCCAGACCATGGTTGCTTGACATAGCACTGACAAGGTCTCACAATCGGGTTGATTGCATGTTTATGATTTTCCCAAACCAGACGAGGCCCAAAATGAAAACCCTATCCCTATTTCTTTCGCTATCCCTTGTGGTGTTGTTAGGCAGCTCCTGTCAGCAATCCGAAAAAACACCTGTGGTCAATAATGCACCGGATCCTGTAGTGGCACCAGCAGAGGAAACGGAACCAACGGAAACACCTGCAGTGGAAGCGGAATGGGTGTCCCTTTTTAACGGCGAGAACCTGGATGGGATGACCGTTCGTGGTGCGGCAACCTGGGAAGTGAAGGACGGCGTGTTGATCGGGGTGTCGCCCGATGGGCAGGGCCACATTTATATGGGGCCAGAGTTGACCGACCTGGAAGTGAAGGGCGAATTTCGCGTCGTAGAAACAGGTAATAACGCAAACAGTGGACTCTATTTCCGGGCCAACGAACCCGACGATAACCCGGATGGCTATCCAAAGGGATACGAAGCACAGATTTGCCATAGCCAGGATGCCCACACGGGTTGGCTATGGAAACCGGGCACCCCAACAGGAGAAGCCACCGAGCTGCTCACCAAAGATGGGGAATGGTTCACCATGCGCGTCAAGGCAGTGGGCACAAAGCTGGAGATATTCGTGAACGACACATTGGTCATGACCTATGAAGATGACGAGTACACAAAAGGATTCTTTGCGCTACAGTGCCATAATGCAGGTATGACCATTGAGGCCAAGGGGTTAGCGTACCGTGATTTGGGCGTATAACTACAGTATAGACCTATGAACTATTGACAGCTTGAGTGTTGTG
>CALAXS010000583.1 GCA_937895305.1 uncultured bacterium | reverse complement strand
GACGACTTGAACAAGAGATTGCCGCGCCTCGTTGTACTCGGCTCGCAATGACGTGTACTGTTGAGACATGAGAAAATCGATCTGAGAAAACGATGTGTGGAAGATAAAGCAGACTGTGTCAAAACCGATAAAAATATGCCTCACCTGTTCCCATGGCGGGCACCTCAACGAAATGCTTCAATTGCTAGAAGCGTTCGAGGGGCAAGATCTGTTTTATTTTTGTTACGATGCGGATACCACCCGCGCACTCGACCCGGCCTACCTGGTACCCAACATGGCGAAGAATCCAGTTGAGTTTCTGAAGAACCTGTATCGCGTGTTCAAAATTTTTCGTATAGAACGCCCCCAACTCATCGTATCTACAGGTGCAGAAATCGCCATCCCGGTCGTACTCGTGGGCAAGCTCTTCCGTTGCAAGGCCATCTACATCGAATGTGGTGCACAGGTCACAACACCTTCCACCACGGGCCGGGTCATGTACTATCTCGCAGACGCACTCTACGTGCAATGGCCAGAATTGCTGGATGCCTATGGACCCAGGGCCCAATACGTGGGTAGTCTGGTGGACGAGAGTATGCCCACATGATCTATGTCACCCTAGGCACCATGTTCATGCCCTTCGACCGTCTGGTCAATGCGATGGACCGCATCGCTGCATCGACAGGTGAGGAAGTCATTATTCAGCGGGGCCTTTCCAAAATAGAGCCGACCCGTTGTGAATACTTCGATTTCAAGGCCCACGACGCTGTGCTGGAAATACAACGCGAGGCAAGGGTCATCGTGGCCCATGCAGGGATTGGCGCTACCATGGATGCCCTGCTAGTGCGCAAGCCCCTCTTGCTGGTGCCCCGTCTGAAACGATACGATGAACACATGAACGATCATCAGTTGGAAATAGCGAAGGCCATGGAACAGCGTGGCTGGGGACGGATGATTCTGAATGTGGCAGAGTTGGATGGGGCCTGCGCTACACCGCCCATCCCGGCGGAATCGTACACTCCTGCCAAAGCCGGGCTGGTAAATTCGCTTCGTGGCTGGGTGGACCATGTTGCAGCGGGTGGGGGAGAAGCATGAATCTGTCTGTCATCATCCCCGCGTACAACTGCACAGCGACTCTCCGCGAATGTCTGGAAGCCTGTCTCAATCAGGACTACCCCGCCCATGAAATTATTGTGGTCGATGATGGCTCTACTGATGACACCCGCAAAGTTGCACAGTCCGTTCAAGGTATCAAGGTGGTCTGGCAGGAAAATGCTGGACCTGCCGCAGCCCGCAATCGCGGTGCAGAAGAAGCCACGGGCGATGTATACGTCATGACCGATTCCGACTGTGTGCCTGCCCCCGATTGGCTGGGCGAGATTTATGAGAGCCTGACCGTTCACGAGGATTGGGTCGCTGTGGGTGGCACCTATATTATCGCAAACCCGGATTCTTCATTGGCAAGTATTATCCAGGCGGAAATTGACGTGCGACACCGTCGATTTAAGGAGGAAGTGGATTTTTTGGGCTCCTTTAACGTAGCGTATCGCAAGGAAGCTTTTGACGCTGTGGGCGGTTTCGATACCAGCTACCCCTGTGCTTCAGCTGAGGACAACGATCTCGCATACCGACTCCAGGACACGGGTGGTATACTGGGATTCAATATGGAAGCGAAGGTGGCGCATTATCACCCGGAAAAAACCTGGGCGTATTTAAAAACACAATTTGGACATGGCTACTGGCGAATGAAATTGTACAAGGACCATAAAAACAGAAGCAAAGGCGATCAGTACGCTTCTTTCGCGGAACTGCTTTCTATTCCCTTCGCGCTGACACTGACCGTGTTAATTGTACCCGCTCTTATGGCCTACTTTTTTGCGCCAATTCTTTTCTGGATTTATATGGTCGGTCTTTTTATGCAGAGTTTTGTACATTTTAAAATGCAGCAAACTTTAGGCGATGAACATGGATTTAAAATTTCATTGCTCTATGGACAGTTGGTAGTGTTCCGAGATTATGCCCGTGCCTGGGGCATGGCAAAGGGTATCATCCACTTCCATCTGTTGGGGAGAAGCACATGAGCGATGCCAGTCGTGTACTCATCATCATCCCCGCTTTCAACGAAGAGGCTACCATCGCAGATGTAATTGAGAGCATAAAGAAGCATTGTCCCGATTATGATGTCGTGGTGGTTGACGATGGCTCGCAGGATGCTACCGCGAAGGTGGTAATGAAAACAGGTCATGCCACCCTATTAAAGTTGCCCCATAATCTGGGTATCGGCGGGGCCATGCAAACGGGCTACAAGTTTGCCTATAACAACAACTACGACATTGCAGTGCAGTGCGACGCCGATGGTCAACACCCTGTTGAGCAACTCGAGGATCTGGTCGGGAAGGTCGAGGCCGGTGTGGCCGATATCGTGATAGGCTCTCGCTATGTAGCAGTTACGGGCTATACCCCCAGCCTGGTGCGGCGTATCGGTAAGTCTGTCCTTTCCAGGTGGATAGATTTTCTGATTGGTGGAGGGATTACCGATACTACCAGCGGATTCCGCGCCGCCAATCGCAAGGTGCTTCAAGTCTTCGCGCACAATTATCCCGAGGACTACCCCGAGCCCGAGGCCTTGGTGATACTTCACAAGCACGGGTTGAGTGCAGCGGAGATCCCGGTGAACATGCATGCCCGTCAAGGGGGAACGACCTCAATCCGCCCCCACGGTGCTGTGTACTACATGATCAAAGTGGGTATGGCTATTTTTATTGACCTCTTCAGACGCTACACCCCCATGCATGGAGAAGACTGATGGAAGAAAACGGAATAGGCCAGGTCGGCTTTTATGTCGCCCATCGTCTTGGTCTTCTCGGCGTGAGTCTGCTGCTGGTGCTCTTCGTCCTCGAACTGGTGCGGCGTGGGCATCTCAAGGAGCGCTATGCTCTGCTCTGGCTTTTCGTGAGTGGTATGGGTCTGCTCATCGGTATATTCCCCGGTATCATCGTGAAGTTATCCCTATGGTTTGGCTTCCAATACCTGACCGTGGTCTACGTATTCTCCATCACCTTTCTTCTGGGTATAGTGCTCACCTTTAGTGTGGTTATTTCGCGCTTGAGTGAGCGCAACCGTGATCTTGCGCAGGAAGTTGCACTCCTGGACGAGCGCCTGCGTCAGTTGGAAAAGCCCGATGAAGGACAATAGGGCCACAGAGGTATTTGTTGTTATTTGGATTCTTTTCTCGGCCCTTGTCTTTTTTACACGGTTCTCCTACACCTTCTACAATGCATATCAAGATGCCATTGCTGCGCTCTTTATGTCATGAGCGATAAATTGACATTGTACTTTCATC
>CALAXS010000582.1 GCA_937895305.1 uncultured bacterium | reverse complement strand
GAGCATAACAGTATGTTACTGCGCCGGGGGAACAGCCTTCTCATCTTATCTCTTGCTCGCAATGGCCTAATGTGGAAGGCACAGCACCTCAACCTTTAATCATACTTAATACCACTTTCCCTCGGGTGTGTGGGGTCTGTAGTCTTCGAGTAGTTCCATGAGCGCATCCACCGTATTGGCCACGAGAAACAGATCCTTCTGGGAGGGCTTGATAAATTCGCAGCTTGTGAGGCGATCAAAAAACTCAAGCAACTTGTCATAGACGCCGTTGGTATTGAGAAAAACCAATGGCTTGTCCATATACCCCAACTGTTTCAGCACCAGAATCTCCATGAGCTCTTCCAGCGTACCAAAACCGCCGGGCAATGCAATAAAGGCATCGGACCGCTCTTCCATCACCGCCTTCCGATCCCGCATCCCCGTGGTCACGATCAGTTCATCGGCCTGGGTATAGGCCAGATCCATATCACTGAGCTTCTGGGGGATAACGCCAATCACTTCACCATTACAGGCATGGACTGCACGGGCCACCTCGCCCATGTGTCCCGCACCATAGACCAGCGTCCAGCCCTGCTGTGCAATACGCGCCCCCAGCTCCCGCGCATCATGGAGATACCGGGGCGCCAACGCATCGCTGCTGGAGGCGTAGACACAAACCGTCTTTATCTTTCGAGTCGGCATACCGTTTCCACATGGTGTGTGTTGGGGAACATATCAATGGCCGTGGCGTGCTTCACTTTCCAGCCTTCAGCGGACAGTGACTTCACATCCCGTGCCAGCGTGGCCGGGTCGCAGGACACATACACAATAGCACGAGCCTGACACGGTGCCAGGAAACTCATGAGGCCCTTGGCCCCGGTCCGGGGTGGATCGAGAAGAATGGTATCCCACTCGTCTTGCTTGATGAGGCGTTTCATTTTGTTCTCGTTGCCGGTTCGGTATTCCCGTTCGCTCGCTGAACGCGCCGCCTTTACAGCATCTTTACTGTGGTCCACGCCCACCACTCGACACTTCTGTGGCAGCCCGATACTCATATTACCATTACCGCAATACAGGTCCAGGAGAGACACCGCACCACCAATATATTGGTGGGCCACGGAAACCAGCCGACGATTCAGGAGCAGACTGGACTGGGAAAAGGTACCGTTCACAACGGGCACATCATCGAGTATAAACTTGGTACGTCGGCCACCGTCTTCGGAACTGTTCGCGGTCGGGAAACGGTGCTTCAGGCGACGGTAGGGACGCTTGGTCCAGATAAGAACATCGTCCCCCTCGGGGTTCACCGTAACCGTCACTTCTCCTTTAACACGCGCTTCGTGCAATGCGGGCAGCACTGCGTTCAGCTTGGGGTGGCACAGCGGGCAGTGCTCTGTGTTTACGATGGTGCGGGTACCCGGCTCATGGTAGCCAAAGTTTTCTCCATCCCCACGAAATTCTGCACGGGTACGATAGCCCAGCCGCAAGTCTTCGTCTTCATCCCACTCCAGATCCACGGTCATACCTGCGATACGCTTGAAAGCCTCTTTAATGCCTTGCTGCTTCCATTGGGCCTGACCGGGATAGGAAATATGTCCCCACGTCGCGGCGGCACTGTCAACGGGCTGCGCGGCCCGGTCGGGTGAAGCGGTTTCCACCTCCACCAGCGTGCCCCAGAGCATACGCTTCTCTACTTTATCGATACGTACACGGACCACATCGCCCACGACCGTCTTGCTGACAAAACAGACCTGGCCGTCTACACGACCTACCCCCTGCCCGCCATGGGCCATGCCCGTAATTTCAATTGTCTCTATTCGTTCTGCTGTCGCTTCGCTCATTATGCCTGGTTACGCCCCGACAGATACTGTCGTAGGGCGTCTGTAACTTTCTCTTTTGTAGTCACTGCTTGTGCAGTCACGTCACCTTGAATGATGCCCACATAGGTCATGGGCATCTCATATAGCCGTCCCGGCACCCAGGCCGAGTCGGGTTCATACACCAGGGAACACAGCCCTGGGTTCGGTTCAAAACATTGATAGCGCACCTTGCCCAGTGCACCCAGCAAGAGGCCGCCTTTTTCACCCGCCAACACCACCGCATCATTCTCCAACTCTGCTGTATAGTCCGGTGTGCGTCTACCGTCTTCCGGTAGCAGCACCTCCGACGCGCTATGAACAGGCAGCAGTTCCAGTGCAATACGTTCCAGCTGCGGGGCCCCGTCGCCGAAATAGCCGACGGACATCTGACGCAGTAGAACCGGGGCATCATGCAAGGCCAGTGTGCGTACTTCCACACGCCAGCCATTCCCCGAATGCCGCACAAGTACACCGGCACCCTCGCGGGTATAAAACTCGCTCCACTCCGTATCCAGCAGTTCACGAAAGGTCAGGGTGTCTTCATCCACCGCCAGACCAAATTCAAGTCCAGGTGCATGGAGCCAGTCCTCTGGTGTACACAGTTCCAGGGTGTTGCCGTAGGAACCGCACCAAACCCGTTTCATCCAGCGATTTTCGACCGCAGCCAGGCCGGGCGTGATTGTGCTTTGCGCACGCATGACTACACCTTTATTCCGCCGATGACGACAGGGATTCAGGCGGACCCATGGTCTCCCGATCGTAGCTTGCCGAAACGGTACTCGCCATACCCCCACGGGGATTACACACAATCTCCACCGCCATGGACGTGGGTTTGCAGGCCTTGACCAAATCTTCGAGCATGCGGTTCACCAGATGCTCGTACCAGATCCCCACATCACGATAGGACAGGAGGTAGTATTTCAGGGAACGCAATTCCAGACAGTACTCGTCCGGAATATAGATGATGGTAACTTCTGCGAAATCAGGGAGACCGGAAAAAGGACACACCGAGGTAAACTCGTCTGTGGTCGTTTCAATCTCCATCCCCGCACCGTGGGGCGTTCCTGCATATTCGTAGGCAAAGCATTCCAGGCAGCCACTATCAATGGCTTCCGGCCCCTTAAAGGGCAGTACTTTGTCCCCGGCATTAAACTGATCGCGCAGCGTTGGGTTCTCGCTCATGGGCTCTCCTCAACAAAGGTGAATGGGTTCTATATCCACCCGAAAGACGTAGTATAGCAAATGATGCGCCATAAAATCTGTATTGATCTCTTGAATCGCTTGTTCGGCAACCCTGCAAAAAAAAGCGTGGCGCCACGATGAGTGTAGGGAG
>CALAXS010000581.1 GCA_937895305.1 uncultured bacterium | reverse complement strand
CCTGGATTGGGCAACGGAAATCACCGAAACGAAATTTTTTGAAAGAGTTACGAATTTACCGGAAGCCAAGACGAACCACTTTCTTAATCGATAACCTAAATCATTGGGATCACCCATGGCTCAAGTGCGCCTCATTACCGGACCCGTAAACGCTGCTCGGCAAGGTCAAATTGACAAGCGGTTTCTTGAGGTGTACCCCAATGTCACACTCATTCTGCCCAGCCGGGCACTCACCCGGGAGCGTAGCACCCACATTATCCAGACCCATGACCTGCCCGGATTTCTGGGTGCGCCCATCCTCGACCTGAGTACCTTCGCCACGCAATTGCTGGAGCAGGCAGGTATTCGGGTGAATGCCCTGACTTCCCTCGAACGCCAACGTCTTCTCCAGCGCTGTATCCACCAACTCGCAGCAGCGGACCAGCTCGACATGCTCAAGGTAGCGCCCGATACCGCAGGGCTCATCAACCACTTGCTCCAAATCATCACGCAACTAAAGCAGGCTGCCATTGACCCTGAAACCTTTGCGCAGAAACTATTAAGCCGGGCCGATGCCACGGACGAAGATATTCTTATCAGCCGCGTTTACACCGCTTATCAGGAACAACTACGCACGCTGCTACGTCACGACGTGCCCGGTCTTTTCTGGGAAGCGACCCTTCAGTGTGAAGGCGCGCGCCCGGCTTTAATCCCTGAAGGGCACACCCTCCTCCTCGATGGCTTCGATGATTTTACCCCTTCAGAGTTTCGTTTTCTGCAAGCACTGGAACCACATCTGGACACGTTGGTCTTTGGCATTAACTACGACGACCGCCCGGACCGTCTGGATTGCCATGCGTTGACCCAACGTACCGTGCAGCAAATTCGCAAAGCCTTTGATGTGACCCCCATCACTATAGAAGCCCCCGCGCCGGACACCTACAGTCAATACGCTGCGGAGCATATTTTTTGGCGCGACCCACCGAAAATGCCCGATAATCTCAGGGCGAACATACGCATCCAGGCTTGTCACGATGAGCAACACGAACTGGAATCCTGCGCACGCACCATCAAGCACTTGTTACTCACTACCCATACGCAGGCCAGTGACATGGCCATAACGGCACGAAGCCTTAAGGGTATGGACGAACGCATTGGCCCTATCCTTCAGGAGTTTGGAATCCCCCTTCGCACCCCCCCGGCCGCGGCCCTCATCAAAACGCCCCAGGCGAGGCGGCTCCTACAGGTGTTGCAACTCAATCCGCAAAGTCCCCGCGACACCATACTGACCTTGCTTACGGATGTCGCGCTGCCCTGGGAAGACGATTGTGACCCGGCGGTGTGCGCTACCTTTGACCGCCTCAGTCGTCACGCCCATGCCCTCGTTCCCTACACCACCTGGACTACTGCACTCAGCAGCCTGGCGCAACGTCTCGAAAAATCACGCGATTCCGAAATCAACCACCTGAAACAGGTAATGCCTCATGTCGGAGAATGCATAGTTTCGATGCAACAGCGTCTTCAAACTCTGGCAGCATGGATAAAGCCATTTAATAAGGCCCAGGCCATGGGTGCATGGGTCCAGGCTACCTGCGAACTACTCCAGGGCATTGCAAAAGTCAACAGTACCGACGAAGAAAATATACTCAGGGCACTCTATCAACTGCTCGCCCAGTTGGACGATGGCGATGCTACCCCCCTTGATAATGCAGCCTATACCGCTATCCTCAGCCAGGCCCTCGGTCAAAGTACCTATACCCTTTCTCACCCGGCGCAGGGCATCACCCTCCTTCCTCTGGAGCAGCTTCGCAACCGTCATTTCAAGCACCTTTTCATGCTCAGCCTTAACGATGGCGCTATTCCGCAGCATCCCAATAGCAATGCGTTATACGAAATCCAGGACTTCATTCGACTTCAGGATGCGGGCATTGCCCTGGAAGGGCATCAGGAACATCGCGAGCGTGAAATGCTCCTCTTTCACCACGGCCTCGCCGCAGCACAAGACCAGCTTTATCTAAGCTGGTGTCTCCATCGGGGACGTCGCGAGGCCAGCCCCAGTCCTTATCTCGCGGAACTCAAGGCCCTCTTTCCGGAAGAGGTACTCTTAGAGGCCCCCCTGCCCACGGCGGAATCCATTTTACCCACAGCAGAGCACACCGCTTCCCCTCGTGACCTGTGCAATGTCGTTGTGCACCGCTTTCCCGGGCAACAGAAGCAGTGGCCGATCTTGCTTAATGCCCTCAACCACCCCATTGCTGTAGAAGGCCAACGACAACAGGGCCAGCCTTTTGAACACTACGACGGACAACTCCAGGACCCGACGATAATTGATGGCATTGCCCGCAGGTATGACGGGACCCATTGTTACAGTGCCAACCAGCTCCAGTCCTACCTGAATTGCCCCTTCAGCTTTTTTCTCGAGCGTATCCTTCAGGTACAGGACATCCCTTTACCCGAACCCGGCTTTGATCATCGTGTTCGCGGACTTATCCTGCATGATGCGCTGGAGGACTTCCATCGTTGGCTCAGTACGGAACCAAACGAAGACCTGCTCAGTCCTGCTGCCGAAGCGCAGATGAACCATGCGCTGGATAAGGCCTTTGAAAAACACGAATGGAAAAGCCGTAGTGCTTCCCCCGGAATCATTCAGGCCGAGCACAGCAACATGGCGCGTAAGCTCCACCAATACCGCAACATTGAAGCGCAACGAAAAGAGGCACAAGACTGGAACCCCATTCAGTTTGAATGCAGTTTTGGTATGGCCCATGCCACATCCGACGATCCCCTTTCAACGATTGAGCCGTATCACATGGATACCCCCCTCGGTCCCATCCCATTTTCCGGGCGCATCGACCGCATTGATCAGCACAAGAATGATCCTGCAAGCTATCGCATCATCGACTACAAGACAGGGGCCCTTCCTGGAGCCACAGCCATTAGGGAAGGCCAGAACATTCAGCTTACCCTATACGCCCTTTACCTGGAGCAGATAACGAAAAACGAAGGTGCCTGCAAAGCAGCTTATTACCTGACGCCGGGAAAAACGGCGCGTCAGGAAGGGTTGCATATAGACGGTAAATACGGCTGGGACAAGCGCGAAGAAAATGCACGAAAGAAAATTGTCCATGCTATCGAAGCCATTCGCGCAGGGGTCTTCCCACCCTTGAAATCCGGCGCAACCTGCTATGGTTGTTCCAGTGCGCATATCTGTCGCTACGAGAAAAGCCGCATAGAACGAAAACTGGAAGCCATGGAAGAACAGGCGGGGAAGCAGGCATGAACTATACTCCGTCACAACAGGCCGCCATCGATTCCGATGCACCCATCGTCTGCGTACCTGCTGGCGCTGGCTCGGGCAAGACCCACGTTCTTATCGACCGCATGATTCGCCTCATCCGGGAAAAGAATGTGAACCTCGACAACATCGTTGCCATAACCTTCACCGAAAAAGCCGCTGCGGAAATGAAGGAACGTCTCCGCCTGGCCTTCCACGAGGAAGCGCCACAGGACAACCCGGACGAAATGAATCGCTGGCGTCGCCTCGAACGTCGTGCTTCATCCGCACGGGTTTCTACCATCCACGCTTTCTGCGCGTCCATCCTGCGTCAGCATGCGCTACGCCTTGGCTTTGATCCCGATTTTCGACAACAGACCGAGGCCGACACGACGCTGGGCCTGAACCAATGCATGGACATCACCCTTACCCGTCTGCAAGATGCCCGGAATCCGGCCATGGTCTATTTGTCTGCAACGACGACCCTCTCCACGCTTAAGAGTTACCTTACCCTGCTCTTCAGAAAACATCGGCTCATAGAACCCCTGCTCGAATCCTGGCCCCTGGACGACCCGAAAAAGTTGGTACACCATTGGGAATATTTACTGAAGGGCGAGCATCAACGCCAGCTCCTGGCCTTGAAGCGCAGCATGAAGCTCAACGCCTTTATCTATCAGTTACACGAATACGATGGGTGCTGTCAGGACCTGGAAGACGGGTGTGAAGTG
>CALAXS010000580.1 GCA_937895305.1 uncultured bacterium | reverse complement strand
CATCGGCCAGGGATGGCGAGAAAATGGAGATGATTGATGCAAAAAATTCGACTAAAGCATACAAGGAATCACAAACCATTGAGAGAAACTCCCCTTACGATGTACAAGATTCACACAATACAGGCCATCTTTTGCTCAGCGCAATTGCCCCTGAAGCCGCCTACACCTGCCTGAAGTCACGATAGCACGATCTGCTAATTACGGGCAAATAATAAAAAGCCCGCTAACCTATTGGTCAACGGGCTTGAGAATGCTATAGCCGATAGCTTAGTTGTTCTGTTTACGAATAAGGTTCAGTGCTGAACCCGCACGGAACCATTCAATCTGGCCTTCGTTGAAGGTGTGATTCGCTACGACATTGTCAGAGGAGCCATCGTCATGGGTGAATACCAGTGTTAACGGTGTGCCCGGTGCGAAGGTGTCTAGTCCCTGAATAGCTACGGTGTCATTTTCCTGAATGAGGTCATAATCCGCAGGGTTCGCAAAGGTCAGCCCCAGCATGCCCTGTTTCTTCAGGTTGGTTTCGTGGATACGGGCAAAGCTCTTTACGATAACGGCACGAACGCCCAGGTGACGGGGTTCCATGGCAGCATGTTCACGAGACGAACCTTCACCATAGTTTTCATCACCCACTACGATAGAGCCGATACCCTCGGCCTTATAGGCACGTGCCGTTGCAGGCACTTCACCATATTCACCCGTCAACTGGTTCTTCACCGAGTTGGTCTGGTCTGTATAGGCATTCACTGCTCCAATAAGACAGTTGTTCGAGATGTTATCCAGATGGCCGCGGTACTGCAACCAGGGGCCCGCCATAGAAATATGGTCGGTGGTGCACTTGCCCTTGGCCTTGATGAGCAGCTTAAGTCCTTTGATTTCACTTTCCGTATTCTCCGCAAAGGGCGTCAGAATCTGGAGACGGTCGCTGGTGTCACTCACTACGACCTGAATACCGCTACCATCTTCGGCGGGTGCCTGATAGCCGGGGTCTTCACAGGCAAAGCCCTTCGCCGGCAATTCGATGGGGGAGGGGGGTTCCAGCTTTACCGCTACACCCGCTTCATTGGTCAGCGTGTCGGTAATGGGGTTAAAGCCCAGGTTACCGGCAATGGCTAATGCGGTAACCAGCGCAGGTGAACCTACGAAAGCATGGGTCTTGGGGTTGCCATCGGCACGCTTGGCAAAGTTACGGTTAAAGGAATGAACGATGGTGTTCTTTTCCTGTTCATCGCCACTGCGATAGCGCGCCCACTGACCGATACAAGGGCCACAGGCATTGGCGAGCACAACACCGCCGATGCTTTCAAAGTCAGCGACCAGACCATCACGTTCGATGGTGTATCGCACCAATTCCGAGCCGGGTGTAATCTTGAATTCACTTTTAGCTTTCAGGTTTTTCTCACCCGCCTGACGAGCAATGGAAGCCGCAGCGGTCATATCTTCATAAGAGCTGTTGGTGCAAGAACCAATAAGTCCCACTTCCACCTCCAAAGGCCAATCGTTGGCTGCCGCTTCCTTCTTCATTTGAGAGATAGGCGTAGCGCGGTCGGGGGTGAAGGGCCCATTGAGGTGCGGCTCAAGCTCACTCAAGTTAATCTCAATCAGTTGGTCGTAATATTCAGCCGGGTTTTTGTAGACTTCCGGGTCTGGACGAAGGCTTTCAGCATTGGACTGGGCCAGTTCAGCCACATCCGCACGGTCCGTTGCAGCTAAATAACGCGCCATGGAATCATCAAAGGCGAAGGTCGACGTGGTCGCACCGATTTCAGCACCCATGTTACAGATGGTGCCTTTACCGGTGCAGGACATGCTTTCAGCGCCTTCACCGAAGTACTCTACGATGCAGCCCGTGCCGCCTTTTACCGTGAGGATACCCGCTACCTTGAGGATAACATCCTTGGGTGTGGACCAACCGGAAAGTTTGCCCGTCAGCTTGATACCGATGAGCTTCGGGAATTTCAATTCCCAGGCCATACCCGCCATGACGTCTACTGCATCCGCACCACCCACACCAATGGCAATCATACCCAGGCCACCCGCGTTCACGGTATGGGAGTCCGTACCAATCATCATGCCACCTGGGAATGCGTAGTTTTCGAGCACCACCTGGTGGATGATACCCGCACCCGGCTTCCAGAAGCCGATGCCATATTTATCCGAAACCGAAGCCAGGAAATCATAGACTTCCTTGTTCGTGTCATTGGCAATCGCCAAATCCGCTGCCGCACCCACTTTCGCCTGAATCAGGTGATCCGCATGTACGGTTGAAGGTACAGCCACTTTTGCCTTACCCGCCTGCATGAACTGCAACAACGCCATCTGCGCTGTAGCATCCTGCATGGCCACCCGGTCCGGGGCAAAATCCACATAATCCACACCACGGCCATAGGCCTGCGTCGCATTACCATCCCAAAGGTGGGAATACAGGATTTTTTCTGCCAGGGTCAGGGGTTTACCCGTAATCTTGCGCGCAGCAGCGATACGATCGCCCATACCTGCATAGACTTTTTTAATCATCTCGATATCGAAGGCCATAACATCATCCTCACAAAGGGTTGCGAATCTAAAAAAGAACCTGAAAACCGGAAAAAACGGCTAGATAGAAGCGAAAGCAGTATACCAAACGGTAGGTTTTCCGTGCAAGGAGGCGAATGCTAATTATATTGAAAGGTTGATTCTATGTGTAATCGCTCAATACTATCCATTCCAGTGAAAATCTGCTATCAGTAAATGGGGAGAAGGAGAAAACCAATGCGCACGTGCATAATCCTATCTTTGCTTCTTTGTTCAGTCCGGGCAATGGCAGAGCGTTCTGACTACATCCGACCTTATCCCGACAATCCACGCTACTGGCAATACAAGGGCGAGCCAGTCCTGCTCTTGGGCGGGAGTAAGGACGATAGTCCTTTTCAGATTCCTGATCTGGAACCTTATCTGGATGAATTGCAGGCGGCGGGCATGAACTGTGTACGCAACACCATGAGCGACCGTAAGGACCACGGCTTTGAGGTCTATCCGTTTAAACAGCTACCCGATGGCCGGTATGACCTGGACCAGTGGAATGAGGAATACTGGTCGCGCTTTGCCAATTGCCTGAAGTGGTGCGAGGAGCGGGACATCATCGTTCAGATCGAGGTATGGGACCGCTTTGATTACTCGAAGGAACAATGGCAGGCCAGTCCCTGGCGGCCCAACAACAACATAAACTACACGGTAGTGTCGTCCGGCCTGAAGAATGACTACCCGCAACCCGCTCACCGCGACGAACAGCCCTTCTTTCACTCGGTAGAGGGGATGCCCTTGTATACCGAAGAGCTTGTGGCGGTGCGAAAGTATCAGGAGCGCATGGTCGACAAGATGCTGTCCATTGCGCTGAAGCACCCCAACGTCCTGTTCTGCATGGATAACGAGACTTCGACCCCGGTGGCCTGGGGGGAAGGCTGGATGAAGCGTATCACGGACGCAGCGAGGAAGGCAGGCACCACAGTCTATGTCACTGATATGTTCAACGACGGCTATGAACCCCACCGCTCTGCAAAGGTGCAGCATGCCATCGCTACTCCGGACCTATACACTTTCATCGACCTGTCTCAGGTCAATTCGCGTGTCTTTAACGAAGAGCACTGGAATCGTTTTATCTATGCCATAAAGCGGCTGGAAGAAAACCCGCGCCCCCTCAACCTCACCAAAATTTATTCCGATGGCGAAACCAACTGGGGCTCCGGCACGCCCAAGGATGGGGTGGAACGTTTCTGGCGCAGCCTCATAGGCGGTGCAGCGATGTGTCGCTTTCACCGTGACGGTGCAGGGCTAGGCTCCAACGACATCGCCAAGGCGTGTATCGCCGCAGCACGAAAACTCGAAACCCACATCAAGCTTTGGGACATTGCGCCCCACATGGAACTCCTCGCTGACCGTGACACCGACGAAGCCTATCTCGCTGCCAAGCCCGGCACCGCTTACGCCCTCTACTTTACTGATGGCGGTGAAGTCACCCTGGACCTGTCTCAGCACAAGGGCGACTTCGTCCTGAAATGGATAAACATCTGCACAGGCGAGTACGGGGGAGAGGACACCCTCAACGGTGGCATGCCCGTCTCGATTACTGTCCCTGGTGAGGGTGGCTGGGTCGCAGTGATAACTCGCGACTGAATACGAATGCACATAGGAGAATCACGAAGATTAATTGCCTTCGAATAATTGGTGCGTTTCGTTTAATTGGTGCTGGTCTAATTGGCTTTCACTTCGTTCTCAATATAGCCATGGAGCTGCTGTGCGACAGCAGCGTACATAGCCGGGGATGGATGAGCATCTCTAAAGTGCAAGGTGTGGGGTGTATCTAACTTGGGGAATTCCGGACGAAATACATGGATGTCACTGTCCCGTAAAGTGTCTTCAAAGTCGCGGTAGCTCTGGGACATTAGCATAGTTGGCCAAATGAGTACTACGAAAGGCCCTTCAAAATGCTTGTGATATTCATCAGCCGCCTTTTGTATCAGAGCAATGCACACGGTAAAAGCTTCTTTTTCAGACACGAACTCCAGGGGATAATTAACACTTGCGTATCGAAACAAGGGCGAAGATTCCCGTAACAGTGCTATACGCTTTTCGTAGCGGATATAGTCTTCCATTTCCTCTAATTTGTACGGGCCTATCAACGCGTCCGCCTCATCCAGTCGATAGAATCGTCGCGCCCAGGCCATGGTTTTGACCCGGTCTAACCGGAATGGAGCACACCGGCTCAAGTGATCGTAGATATGCACATAGATACCAACCCCACTC
>CALAXS010000579.1 GCA_937895305.1 uncultured bacterium | reverse complement strand
CATGAACGATTGGTTGCTCTTTAACCAGATCTTGAGTGCATACCCAAGTCCTGGTGTGAACAAGGCCCAGTTGGAAAACCAGTTTTTGAAGATTAAATCTAAACTGGCCCGTGAGCATAAGGTGCTGAAGGAGTTGCTGGCACAGGATTATCAGATTGATGGTAACGCCATGAATATCGTGTCCGGTGCGACCAACCTCGAATCAATTTATTCACAGTCCGACGTGGCTGTAAAGAAGTTGCAGGGGGAATGGCACCGCGCATTTATTTCAATCAACGAAACTCTGGGTATGCTGGAAGACAAGAAACGTCGTGCGGAAGCGGGCGAAAAAATATTTATTGCCCCCTCGGCGGGTATGGCCCCTGTTAGCGGTGGTGGTGGCATAGACCCGAAAACATTGAAAACCCTGGGTATCATTATTGTGGTCATCGCTGTGTTGGCTGGAGTATTCTTTTTCACACCCTTGGGTGAGACGTACAAGGCCTCATTTCAGGACCTCTTTGGTGGTTAAGGATAGATCCCTTGACCGCATAGTTTAGCCACAGCATTTACGGTGGTATAGTGCAGACAGGTATAATAACCCTGTTTTCTGGACAATTGACTGAGAAGGAAGTGATTGAATGACAGCGTATATCAGTACGCGTCAGGTCGCTGCCTTAATTTAATGTGCATCGATTTGTAGTTCGGTGCTACCGACTCCTTTCAAGGCGAGATCCCCTGATAGAAGTAGAGCGCGGGGATCGTGCATCTAGTACGCCTTCCCCGAATCAGAAAGGAAGCCTCGTCCTATGGATGAGAAGCGTATGACCTTTACAGGTCATTTGGGTGAACTTCGTGATCGCTTGATTCGCATGGGTGTCGTGCTCATCGTTGCAGTCATTGCCTGTTTTATTTTTTCCGACCAACTCATCGAAATTCTTTCCAGACCCTTGAACCCTTCGTACAAGTCGCCCTTACTGGAAATGTTAGGCATCGATAGCTGGGTAAGCTCTACGGAGATAGCTGAAGGAGAAGAAGGTGCTGTTCAAGAGCAAGTGGTTCCCAAAGCATTTCTGAGTGCCATGAGCCCATTCGAATACTTTTTTATCAAGTTCAAGATGGCGGGCTATGGCGGATTGATGATCACTTTTCCCTGGATCATTTACCAGATCTGTGCCTTTGTCTTCCCTGGATTACATAAGCACGAACGATTCGCCATTCAGATACTTTCTGTCGGTAGTGTATTCCTGGGCATATTGGGCGTACTCGTATGTTACTTTATTGTGAGTCCCTTTCTCTTGCCCTATCTCATGGGCATGACCCCGGACTTCGTGCAGATGCAGCTTCGTGCCAATGAATCATTAGGCACCATATCGAAGCTGCTCATGGGCTTCGGTATCGCATTTCAATTTCCCATGATTGTATTGATTGGTGTTTATCTGGGTGTCTTTACCCCGGCATCCCTACGGGCCTATCGCAAGATGGCCTTCGTCGGTATGGCCATTGCCGCAGCCATCCTTACACCGCCGGACCCTATCTCCATGTTGATTATGATGGGGCCACTGTATCTTATGTATGAATTGAGTATTCTCATTGGTGTGTTGGTGGTCCGTGCCAAGGCACGACGTGCGACAGCAGAGTAGGAGGAGCATACAATGTTTTTTGGAATGGGACCCCTCGAGATACTGATTATCGGCGCTATTGCCCTCGTGGTAATTGGCCCGGAAAAATTCCCCGACGTGGCCAAGGTTTTCTTCAAGACGATTCGCGACCTCCGGGGCTACTGGGATGATGTAAAGAAAGATGTGGCTGAAGAATTAAAGCCTGTTAAGGAAGAAGTAAATCAGTTAAAGCGCATTGATGCGAACAAGTATATCGATAAGCTCGTCAGTCCTGAGATGCACGATGACGACGGCAACGTTTTAAAATCCGGCATGGGCGACTTCGAGAACGACGACGATGATGACTTTATGCCCACCGAAGCCGGGGAAAAGCTGCCAGGCCAGATGGATGAAGATGAAGAAGCAGCGTTAATGAATGCGGATTACCCGGGTAGCGACCATATCATCGCGGCGAATTCGAATGAAGATAGTGCCCAGGCGACCTATGGCCCACCCGAAGATGAAGGCGATGAAGAAGACTTGCCCGACGATTTGGCCGGGACAGTCATCGAAGACCAGGATAGCGTTGTTCCTGAACCCTATGACCCTGAGTCGGATTTTCATCAGCAGGCTCAAAGTGGGGAAGACGATATTGATCCGGATGAGGATGAGTTTACGGTGGACGAGCCGGAACGGCTGGAATAGTCCTTACACGATAATTTTAAATGCACCATAAAAAAGCGGGAACCTGATGGGTATCAGATTCCCGCTTTGTTTGTTTTTTCTGGACTCGCTAGTGTGCGATCACCACGCCATGCTCAATCTGTGAGGCTGATTCTGAAATCTTTTTCCGGCGACGTTTACGCTCTTTCAGGGCATTGGCCTTGTAAAAGAGTGCCGGGTCGATGATGGGTTGGTGCAGACCTTCTGTTTCCACATCCCCATAGCTCACTCTTCCCCGGTAGGTTCGGTTAGAGAGGATAATGGCGATGGCCTGGCGAGACCATTTGTTCCCTTTGCGGGTAAAAATATTCTTATTGTGCAGATAGCTGACCACTTTACCCGTGCTGCGTGTATGCAGGTATTCACGGAATATGGTGCGAACCACTTCTGCTTCCCGGTCGTCTACGATGAGGGGGTTTTCTCCTTCACCACCACGGCGGTAGCCGTAGGGGGCAGGTCCCGTACCATAACGGCCCTGCTGTACAGAAGTGAGTTGACCCCGTTTGACCTTGGCGCCGTGGGTAAGTCGCCCTGCGCCTTCTGGTGCTTCGCCCAGTTGATAGCTCTGATTTTCGGTGTCCATAGTTGCTTGCGCCTCCATTGAGTTCCAATGGCCCGAGGTTGCTGATGCGTGGTGCTTTGCTTAAGTGTCAACAAATTAAGTACAAAATACTATTGCACCGTTGCAGCCACAACCTGATAATTCTAACTCCATTGACAGAAGTTAATTCAGCGCAGCCCGC
>CALAXS010000578.1 GCA_937895305.1 uncultured bacterium | reverse complement strand
CATACCGTTTATGAGTGCGGGAGACGAAGCCATATCACTGATTTCATAGGACCAGATTTCTTTGCCTGTGGCCAGATCGAGGAGCATCAGTATTCCGTCGGTCGTTATCACGACCTTATCTCCTGCAATGACGGGGGCCATGGGCAGGCCATCGGTTTCATGCGCCCAGATTTTCTTGCCGGTTTCGCGACTGAGTCCATAGACACTGCCGTCGTAGGAACTGAAGATGACGTAGTCTTCGTTCACAGCAGGGAGTTCGTATATTTCGCTGTAACTGTCTTCGTTGGTCCAGATAATTTTGCCGGAATTCAGGTTCACATGGAACAAACGACCGCTGTAGGCACCCACATAGGCAGCGTCGCCATAGATGGCTGCACCACCGGCGACCTGGGAATCCACATCGAACTCTACTTCCTTGATGAGGTGGCCGTCGTCCGTCGAGAAGATATGGAGGGCCGCGGCGCAACTGCCATAGACGATGGCGTTCCCGGCGATGGAGGGCGAACCGTCGCAGCGTTCAACGCCTTCAGTTTTCCACAGGCCCTTGCCCGTTTCAAAATCGATGCTGTGGAGTATGCCGTAGTCCTGCTCAATGAGAAAGACCTGCGGGGTGGCCCCCTCGTCCTTGGGTGTATACAAGTTGGCGGTACCGAGTATGGCACCGTCTACGTCATAGCGCCATCGGGTTAGACCGTCGCTGGTATTCAGCGCATAGAGCCAGCCACTTATTGCGCCTGCGAGGAGGGTGGTGCCGAAGCAGGCTACCGGTGCGTCGAAGCGTTCTGCGCGGGGACGTCCATCGCTGTAGGGCTCCCGGAAAAAGTGCTCGGACCAGAGTTCGTTGCCCTCGAAGTCGAGGGCATAGACTCCGCCCTTGACGGTGCCGAAATAAATCGCGTCATGAGAGGACACCGGAGCGAAGTACACCTCGGCATCGGCCTGAAAACGCCAGAGCAGGGCGGGTTCATCGGGCAGTGTTGTTCCGGCGACACCGCGTAATTCAGGTCCGCCGTGGTAGGTGGACCAGGGTCCATCTTCGGCAGAAGGGGCCGGTCCCCGGATGACCACTTCGTTCATCTTCATGGGTTTTTGGGTCTTTGGCCTTTGCGACGTGGGCTTTGTCGTAGTCCCTTCGTTATCGCCGGAGAGCATGGGCCAGACCTGCAGGGCAAGCCAGAGGATAGCGATTGCACCCACTGCCAGGACGGGTCCGGGGATTCTTTTTTTGGGTGATTCGCTCATGTCAGTGTTTCGTAGATAGCCGCGACTTCGCGGGCCATGCGTTCTATGCCAAAGTGTTCTATCACCTGTTTGCGACCTTGCTCACCCATAGCGCGGGCACGGTCGGGATCCAGCAGGAGGGCTTCCAGTGCATCCACGAGGCCCTCCGGGTTGTTCACATCATAGACCAGGCCACCGCCTGTTGCATGGACCACCTCGGCATAGCCCCCCGTATCAGGTTGCACTACGGGCACGCCTTCCATGAGTGCTTCAGCGATGAACATGCCGAAGGATTCCCCCCGCGTGGAGGGTACAGAGAGGACGGAGATGGATTGCAGGAAGTCATTGCGCTGGTCCGGGTCAAAGCCTTCGATAAATTCTGCGTCTTTTTCCAGGCCTTCAGCAGCTAATATTTTCTTGAGCCCGGTGACATAGGCCGCGTCGGGTCCCATCTGACCGCCTGTTGCGCGTAGCTTGAGATTTTCCAGGCCGGGTTTCTTTTTCAGGGCGATGAAGGCATCCACCAATAAACCCAGGCCCAGGGATTCGGTCATCTTGGACAGATAGCCCAGCACTGGCGGGTCAAAGGAAGGGGTCTTTGCCTCACGCTGATCCAGGTCAATACCCAGCGGGACGATGTTCATCTTGTCCGCAGGGATATCCAGCCGCTCCGCCATCTCTTTTCCGTTCCATTCGCTCACCGTAATGAAAGCGTCTACATGTTTCGCATGGGCGGACATCACATCCCAGCACTGTTTCGCGTGGGCATCGTCCATATCCACGATCCAGGTCTGTTCGTCTTGAAGGCTACACACAATGGGCACCCCCACATCCCGCTTGAGGGGTTCGGCGAGGCCGAGGAGGAGGGCATTGGAGATATGGATGAGGTCGGGTTTCTCTTGCTCCACCAGCCATTCGATGAGTCTTGTAAGTTCTTTCTTCTGGTTTCCGTCTTCGCCTTTAAGCATGGACAGGGTGAGGGGGCCCAGTTCCGAGGCTTCGGTACTCGCTTCACGGGCCGCAGCCTGGCGCAGCATCCAGGGCAGGTCGAAGAGTTTATCCAGCCAACGGGGGGTGTGGCGGAAAAAGCTGAATTGCTGTTGGAGGTAGACGTTGATGCCACCAAAAAAGACGGGCACATCACGGCTAATCTCGTTGGAATCAATGAGAATGGGAAGATACATGGGGACCATGACAACGTCTTGGCCCTGCTTGCGGAGTTCATTGACCAGGGAGCAATCGCGCATGCAATTCTGGCAGTAGAACGTGCCGCCAGCACCGGGATCAATATGGATTACTTTCATGGTCTGTACTTTCTGTGCTGTTCGGGGTCAATCTATCCCTATCCCGACATGGGGTAGCATAGCGTAGGGTTCTGATTAACAGCAAGGTATGGACGATTTTACCTGGAGTTTGTCCAGCCCTATAGCACTCCGCTATGCTCGCAAGGGTAAAGAACAGGAACCGCCCCGATCTCGTGATTCTTTATATAAGGCGGTTTCTGTATTGTGTCAGAGGAGCAGTATGGTTATGAGTAACAACAAAGTTGCGGGTATCATTCCGGCACGGTATGCGTCGTCCCGATTACCGGGGAAGCCGTTGGCGATGCTGTGTGGCAAGCCCATGATTCAGCATGTTTATGAGCGATGCCGGGAGTCGACGATGCTGGACCAGTTGTATGTCGCTACGGATGATGCGCGTATCCGGGTGGCAGTGGAGGCGTTTGGTGGGCAGGTCATCATGACGCGGGATGACCATGAGAGTGGCACGGACCGTCTGGCTGAGGCGGCGGAAGCTATCGATGGTGACATCATCGTGAATATTCAGGGGGATCAACCGTTCTTTAACCCGGTGATGATTGATGAGTGTGTGCAGCCCTTGCTGGATGATGCGGATTTGGGCTTGTGTACCTTGATGCACCCCATCGAATCGGCTGAGGACCTGGCGGATATCGGGGTGGTGAAGTGTGTGGTGAATCTGAAAGGGGATGCGTTGTACTTCTCGCGCTCGCTGATTCCTTACCCGCACAAGGCGGTGGCCCATACGGTTTATGAGCATGTGGGGTTGTATGTGTATCGCAAGGCGACGCTCCTGGAGATTGCGGCATTGCCCATGACCACACTGGAAGCGGTGGAATCACTGGAGCAATTGCGGTGGATGGAGTATGGTATCCCTATACGTGTGATTGAAACGGCGTGTGCGGACCAGGCCTTCAGCGGATTCAGTATCGACACACCGGAAGATTTGCAGCGAGGCGAGGCCATGCTTCGTGAACGAGGGTTGGAATAACATGGATACAGATGTTTTACAGGGCTTGTATTCAGGTCTGGATGAGACGACACTGGCACGCTTGAACAAGGCTGCGGATTCGATTGTTGCTGCGAAAGAGGCAGGCAAGAAGGTGGTGGTGGTGAGTGGTAGCGGACCCAACATCCATGAGGGTGTGACGACGCTCATTGCGGAATTGATGCGGCTGGATGTGATTGACGGCGTGTCCACAAGTTCGGCGGTGGTGGCCCATGAGATGGGGGGGACACTGGACAAGGTGAAGCGGGTGAATGGGGTGGCCCTGGGTCTGGATAGTGCGCTTTTACCGCGTGGCGGTGATTTTGAATTGACGCTCATGGACCCGGATGTGGCCGCAGCCTATACCGAACATTTTGGTGTGGACGCGGAATTGATGGAGAATCTTGAGGCTGCAGAGGGAAAGACCATCATCAAGGCAGCGGGAAACCTGGGCTATCCCATGGGCCTGTGGATGGAACGTCTGTCCCATGAAATTCGGGATTGGGCGCGGACGCAGGGCAAGTCTTTTGAAGAGATTGCAGGCCTGGGTGCGGATGAACGCACCATGATTGGTCAGGGTGCGAAACAGGGCAAGCCCGTGGTGGTGACCATCCCGCAGCTGATTGGCGGGGGTGCGACGGGTCTGGCCATCGGCGACAGCATCAGCATTACGGATCGTGCGGAACGTCTGGCGCGGATGCTGGACAGTGCGGAGGTTATCGTCGAGTCGGCGGTGGCATTGACGCAGGAAGTCCACGATGGTCCCTATGAATTGTATACGGGCCATGGACTCTGGAGCGCGTGGGACGACGGGTACCGCTATTCACTGGAGGGAAAGAGTCTGGTGCGCATTGATCTGGACCCTGCACTGGAGGCGGTGTATCAGGCGGAGCAGGGCGACAGTGCGGTGCAACAGGCTATTGCGGATGGTCTGCCGAAAACGAAGATGTTCAAGGTGCCCTTCCGCATGGAGATGTCGGGCTTTGCACGACATGAGGGCAGCATCCCGGTCATTGGCGACATCGGCGTTATATGGCCGCTCATGGCGATGCGTATTGCGGAGAAATTACAACTGGACCTGGAATTCATTTCCTATCCGCAACAGACAGAACCGGGCAAGGCCATGCGCGAATCACTCGTGGCGGATGTGCAACCCATCAACCGGGACAAAATTTTAAGTGCGTTGAAATAAGGATTGAGCTGCGCTGGGTCCCGACCTGGGTTAAGCATGTTTACGGGGAGATTCCCAATCAAGTTGGGAATGACAAGAATAGAAAAATTATTTAGGACAACATAAAATGAACCTACACACCAAGCATTTCTTCACACTCACGACCCTTCTCGTTTGTATAACCCTGTGCGCAGCATTCACTTCTTTCGCGCAAGATGATGGGCGCAGCAGGGTGGACTATGAAAAACTGGTGAAGGATGCTGGCGGGCGTGTGGACTTCGCCTTTGGCGAGGACCGTGGTTTTGCGCAGTGTCATGCATCGACGGTGGTGCAAGCGGCGGATGGCACCTTGATTTGCGCGTGGTTCGGGGGGACTGCGGAGAAGGATCCTGACGTGGGTGTGTGGATGTCTACCTACGATGGCAAGGACTGGTCACAGCCCATCAAGGCGGCCAAGGTGGATGGTCGTGCCCATTGGAATCCGGTGTTGTTTCGGGACAACAAGGATGTACTTCATCATTTTTTCAAGGTAGGCGTGGATGAAATTCATTGGAGTACGTGGTGGGCATCGTCGACGGATCATGGCAAGACCTGGTCGGAAGCAGTCGAACTGGTTGCTGGCGATGTAGGGGGTCGGGGTCCGGTAAAGAACAAGGCCATACAGCTTCGAGATGGTACGTGGTTGGCCCCGGCATCATTGGAGTATAAAAAGGGGAAGCGCGAGGTCTGGGATGCCTTTTCAGATTGGTCTACGGACGAAGGCAAGACCTGGACGCGTTCTGAAAACTTTATCGTGCCGCCCGAGGCCAGGGAAAAACGGGACAAGAAATTTCGTGGTATCGGCGCGATTCAGCCCACCTTCTGGGAATCGGAACCGGGCAAGGTCCATGCGCTTTTGCGTACCGGGTCGGGCTGGGTGTGGCGCACGGATTCCGAAGATGGCGGGAAGACCTGGGCACCGTATGTTGCCACCGACATCCCAAATAACAATAGCGGGTTAGACGCATTGCAACTGGAGGATGGGCGCGTGTTGCTGGTGTACAATCCCGTGGGTCGCAACTGGGGCGCACGCACGCCGCTGGATTTGGCGGTATCCGAGGACAATGGGCACACGCGGAAAACGATTGCCCACCTGGAAGATGACCCGGACAAGGATAGCGAGTATTCTTATCCAGCCATAGTGAAAACTGAGGATGGCATTGCCGTAAGTTATACCTGGAACAGAACAAACATTCGTTGCTGGCAAATCCCGGAGGGTGCACTGTAAGTGTTAAAAAGAATGGGTTGTTGTTGCCAATTACATATAACGTACAATCGAGAAAATATATTCTCCGCGTTTACATGCTTAACCCAAGTTGGGACCATGGTAGTGGAAGTATGGGTTAAATATTTGTTTCCCGAGGCAGAGCCTCGGCGTATGCATTCCCAAGCAGA
>CALAXS010000577.1 GCA_937895305.1 uncultured bacterium | reverse complement strand
GATTTATGGTTTTCGCTTTACCTTTGATGTATAGCACATGTTTTGTAGGCCGATTCGCAGCCACACCCGGCAGAATGATGCTGGGTTTAAAAATTGTTCGTCCTGGTGGTGAAAGAATTACATATCTCCGTGCTTTTTGCAGGAACCTTGCAGAGAATCTGAGCATTATTATTCTTGGCATCGGCTTTATCATGGCGGCCTTTGATGATGAAAAACGTATGCTACATGATCGTATCTGTGATACGCGGGTGGTGTATAAGTAGGGAGCAGACCTGACTTGAATTCGGGGTCTCGTATGGCAATACTGGTTTAGGTACGTAGTTTTGGTGGAAGGTTATACAACAGAGCAAGCAGGTGCACTTATGGAATGGTATTATGCGCGGGGTCAGGAGCAGGTGGGTCCGGTGTCTTCGGAGGCGTTTCGGGATTTGGTGGTACAGGGTATTGTGCGTGAGGATACGCTGGTTTGGAATTCGGGGCTACCGAATTGGCAGCCTTATGGGCAGGTGGTGAATCCGAATGCGGCTGGGGCGGCTACGCCCGGTCATTCTGCGGCGGCGATGCTTCAATGTGTAGAGTGTGCACAACCTTTTCCGGTTGAGCATCTGGTGGCCTATGAGGGGCGGTATGTGTGCGCGGCGTGTAAGCCGGTGTTCTTTCAGCGGATTCGCGAGGGGGGCACAGTGGCAACGGGGGTGGAGTACGCCGGATTCTGGATGCGCTTCGTAGCCGTCCTCATCGATGGACTCATTACGGGTATCCCCATGATGATCTATATGTTCGTTTTTATGGGGGCTATGTTCAGCACCTTCGACCCGGAGGATCCTGAGTCCTTAGAGATGGGCTTTGGTGGACTTTTTTATCTGTTGGCGTATGCCATTCCCCTGATATATTCCGTCTTTTTCCTCGGCAAGTACGGTGCAACTCCAGGGAAAATGGCCCTGGGCCTAAAAGTGATTCGTGCCAATGGGGAGAAGCTGACCTATGGACGTGCGTTTGGGCGATACTTTGCCAACATATTGAGTGGCATGATTCTCTATATTGGCTATATCATCGTGGCGTTTGATGATGAGAAGCGTGCGTTGCATGATCATATATGTGACACAAGAGTAATCAAGAAGTAAGGGGAGCTATGCAGTCGTTATCTTATTATTGCGGGCAGTGTGGTTCATTGTTGCAGGTGGCACCGACCGGGGCAGTGCAGGCACAGGGTTGCCCTACCTGTCAGACACCGACCCATTTAATGAATTTTCCGGCGCTGGCAGAGGCACCGAAGAAGGGGGAGCTGGGTCGTAATGTGATTGTGGATAATGAAAGCAGTTGTTTTGAGCATCCTGAAAAGCAGGCGATGGTGGCGTGTCAGCGTTGTGGCAAGTTTCTGTGTTCTTTGTGTGATATTGAGTGGGGTACGGGGCATTTGTGCAGTACGTGCGTGGCGGCGGGTCCGGACAAACAGGAAGCGGTAAAACCTGCGCAACGTTTCTTTCATTATGACAGCATCGCGTTAATTCTTTCGATGCTGATTGTGTCCCCCATGTATATTTTCAGTATATTGACGGCCCCCGTGGCCCTGTTTATGTGTGTGTATTATTGGCGAAAGTTGACGCCCTCCCCCCGGTCGAGGATCCGGTTTATATTGGCAGGATTTTTGGCCATAGCCACGCTGGGCATCTGGATTCTTGGACTTGGGTTTGCTTTTCTCGGGGAGGGCTTTGAGGTATGACGCGGGAAGAATTTCGTAGCAGCTATCGGGTCCTGCCGTATGCCGTCCGCCATACAGGGGGCTTGTGGGGCCGTGTGTTCATGGGGCGGGGTGCGCGGATTTATATGGGTGGTGATCACTTGCTGAATATACAGCAGCCGTTGTTGCAGGAAACGTGGCAGCAGCTCTATTATGAAAACATCCTGGGCATCAGTGTTACGCCCACGCGCCGCTGGCATTGGTACAGTGTGTATTGGATTTTTATTGCGGTGTGTATTCTGCTCGCCGGGGCATTTTTGCTTACAAACCCGTTTACCGAGGGGGCCAGCTTATATATCTGGGGGACCCTGGTCTTCCCGTTGTATTACCTTTGTGTAAATCTGTATCTGGGTCAGACTTGTTCGGTTAGTATTATCACAGCTGTGCAGCCTTATGAAATCAGTGCCTTGCGCAGGATAAAGGTAGCAAACCGGGTTTTGCCGGATCTGCAGCAGGTGATTCATTCGGCGCAGGTGGCGATGGGTGTGGGTGCCCCGGCACCACCGCAGGCTGCACCGCAGCAAGCCCCTGCAACGGTAACCGCGCCTGCCAGTGGGTCTGTCGAGTAGGATACATGCTTGTCTCGTTCCTTTGAATCGGGGTATGGTAGGGGTTCTGGTGTAAACACTGAATTGGAGGATGTCCCCATGACGATGAGTCGTAGAACTTTTCTTGCAAGCACAGCGGTGATGAGTAGCGCGCTGGCGCTGGCCCCGGTATCGAAGGAAAATGCCAAGTACACTGCGTGTGTGATTGGGGATACGAAGAACGGGGGCTATGGCCATGATTTGCATAAATCGTTTGACCTGAATCCGGATGTGCGATTGACGGGATTGGCGGATCCGGATGAGGCGGGGCGTGGAAAGCGTGCTGCGGAGTGCGGTGTAGAAAACACCTATGCGGATTATCGGGACATGCTGGAGAAGGAAAGTCCGGACATCGTGATTGTGGGACCACGGTGGACGACGACGCATAAGGACTATGTGCTGACGTGTGCGGAGGCGGGATGTCATGGCTTCTTGGAGAAGCATCTGTGTACGGACCTGGCGGAGGCGGATGTGATGATTGATGCTGTGAACGCGAAGAATCTGAAATGGGGGCTGGCGTATAATTTTCGGATGGTTCCCCTGTTCAAGGATATTAAGCGCCTCATCGTCGATGAAAAACTGTTGGGTACTGTGGTGGAACTTCGGGCGCGGGGCAAGGAGGATGCCCGTGCCGGGGCTGAGGATTTGATTGTGCTGGGTACGCACCTCTTTGATCTGATGACGTATTTCATGGGAGACCCGCTGTGGTGTCAGTCGGATATTACCCACCGGGGTGAAACGGCAAAGCCGGAGCATGTGCAGGAGGGAACGGAGCCGTTGGGACCCATTGTGGGGAATCGTCTTCATGCGAGTTATGGCTTTGCCCAGGGGGTTGTCGGCACCTTCAGTTCCATGTTTACCAAGGAGGGGAATGGTCTGCGCTGGGGGCTGGATATTTGCGGGACCAAGGGGGTGGTGAGTATTCGGATGAACACGAAGGATGGTCTGCCGCTGGTGCATTGGCTGGATGATTCTATCTGGAACAGTGCGGTACGTAATACGGAGTGGAAACCTTTACCGGGTATTAAGCCATACACCTATGAGGACGCGGTTCGGGAACGTTACCTGCCCATCACGCAGAGTATCTCTGATTGTATTGGTACAGAGAATAAGCCTACAGCTACTTTTGAGCATGGTCGGCGCGCGCAGGAAATGATTCAGGGTTGTTTTGCGTCGCATGTGCGAGGTGGTGCAAAAGTGGCACTGCCCATGGCGGAGCGGGCACATCCGTTGAAGGGATGGTCCTGACACCTTGCCGGTGAGGCGGAAGCTAAGATAAGGAAGCTGGAAATGAAACGTCTGTGTATAACCTGCATCGGAATACTTGTGTGTTCTATGGCTTCGGCCACAGCGGAACTCCCTGTGAAGGTGCTCATGCCGGGCGGGGTGTTCCATGGGGATGAAATCAAGCATGAAGGCGGTGATGGCTGGTGGGGCCTGGTGAGGGAGGGCGATGGGTTTGCGCTGCGTGAGACAAGGGTCACCCTTACCCGTGCCAATGACCCTATAGTAGACAATGAAGGGGAGAAAACCGGGAAGAATATCGTATGTGATTTAGAGGGGGAGGTACTGTATTTGTTCAAGGGGGGTGTGGCGTTTAAGGCGGGTGCGGTCCAGACGATTAATGCAACTACACAGTTTTTATTTCCGGGGGAGCATGTTGAACTGCGGTTTAAGCATCCAGATTCCGGACGGGACCAGCAGTGGACCTATTATGCTGCAGGAGTTGCTACGGGTGCCAAGGGTATCGGACTCATTGAGGGCTATACGCTGGCGATAACGGATCAGCCGGAGGGTAGCCAGGCATCGCATCAGGCACTCTATTCTGTAAAGGAACTTGATACACGCTATGGTGAAGGTGGGGCTTCGTTGTTGTGGGTGGGTGATCTGGACCGGGATGGTAAGCCGGACCTGTTGATGAATCTGAGTGATCATTACAACGTAATGAACGTAACGCTATTTCTGTCGTCGCTGGCGAAGAACAGGGCGATGTTGGAAAAAGCCGGGGAATTGATTACCACGGGGTGTTAGCGTATTAGCGTGCCACCTTGCGATAGCGTGCGCGGCGATTCTCGAAGAGTTTGGAGCCCAGTTCTTTGACGCGCCATTCTTCGTATTCGGCGAAGTTGCCTTCCCACCAGCGCACGTTGCCCTGTCCTTCGAATACGAGGAGATGGGTGCAGACACGGTCGAGGAAGAAGCGGTCGTGACTAATCAGCAAAATGCAGCCAGAGTATTCGAGGATAGCGTCTTCGAGTAAGCGCAGGGTGTTCACGTCGAGGTCGTTGGTAGGCTCGTCAAGGAGCAAAACGTTGGCGGGTTCTTTGAGGAGCTTGGCGAGGTTGCAACGGTTGCGCTCTCCCCCACTCAGTTGATTGGCCATTTTTTGCTGGTCGGCCCCTTTGAATCCGAAGCGGGAAAGGTATTGACGCACAGGGATGTCGCGATTACCTACACGCACATCAACTGCACCGCCACTGACTTCGTCGATGAGGCTGATGTCACCCTGGAGCGCGGCGCGTTCCTGGTCCACGTAGCCGAGATTGACAGAAGCACCGACGGTAACGTCCCCTTTGGTAGCTTTTTCTTCGCCCACGACAAGGCGCATGAGGGTGGTCTTTCCGGTACCGTTGGGGCCGACGAGCCCGACGACACCGCCTTTGGGTACGATGAAAGTGAGGTCTTTGTAAAGGAGGGTATCGTAGGCCATGGTGACGTCTTTGAATTCGATGACCTGGTCCCCAAGCGGAAGTGCAGGGGCAATCTGGATACTGGTGTTGTCTTCGCGGCCTTCACGGGCCACGAGTTGTTCATATTCGGCGAGGCGTTTCTGGGAGAGGTCGTGGCGGTCTTTGTTGGACATCTTGATCCAGGCGAGTTCGCGTTGGAGCGCGCGACCGCGTGGGGATTTTTTCTTTTCGTCACCGGCAAGGGCCGTAATTTTCTGTTCGAGCCAGGAGGAGTAGTTGCCTTCCCAGGGGATGCCTTCGCCGTTTTGCAGTTCGAGGATCCATTTGGTCACGTTGTCGAGGAAGTAACGGTCGTGGGTCACGATTAGGACCGTACCGGGATAATCACGGAGTTGCTCTTCGAGCCAGGCGACGGTTTCCGCGTCGAGGTGGTTGGTGGGTTCGTCGAGGAGGAGGAGGTCGGGCTTTTCGAGGAGGGCCTTGCAGAGGGCGACGCGGCGTTTTTCCCCGCCAGAGAGGGTTTCGATAATGCGGTCGTCGTCAGGTAGACAGAGGGCCTCCCCCGCTTGCTTCAGAGTCTGGTCGAGATTCCAGGCATCACAGGCATCCAGTTCATCCTGGAGCACGGCCATGCGGTCCATGGCCTTTTGCATTTCGTCGTCGTCCAGTGGCTCGCCCATCTTGGCGGCAACGTCTTCAAATTCCTTCAGCTTGCCCATGGTGTCTGCGAAGGCTGATTCGAGGGTAGTGCGAACGGAAGACTGGAGGTCCATGATGGGTTCCTGGGCAACCATGCCCACAGTGAAGCCATGGGTGAGGTCAGCCTGGCCCTGGAATTCGGTGTCGAGTCCAGCCATGATTTTGAGGATGGTGGATTTACCGGAACCGTTTTCGCCGACGATACCGATTTTGGCGCCGGGATAAAAACAGAGGTTGATGTCTTTGAGTACCTGCTTCTGGCCGTAGTGTTTACTGAGGCCGAGCATGGTGAAGATGTATTGTTGTGCCATGGACGTGTCTTTCCGGGGATGTTGTGGGGTAAATAGATTGCATAGGATACTGAGGTAAAGGGCATAGACGCAAGCCAGTGGTCTTGATAAGATATAGACCCCTATGTCAGGGTGTACCCTGAATCCCGGTTTGGTTTTACTATTCTATCAGGCTTAAACAAGGTATCTACCCGTCATGGCTTCTATCACAGAATTTTTACAATGCCCCCAGTGCAATGCGCCCGCATTGGAAGAAAAGGACACAGGAAAAGTGGTGGTTTGTGGGGGTTGTGCCGCTGAGTTTGCTTTTAGGGAGGGGATTCTGGATTTAAATCCCGCACCGACGGAGGAAGCGCAGCTGGAGATGTCCGGGCATGTGTCGCTGGAAAAGGAGTGGACTGAGAACCTTCCTGATGAACTGGCGGAGCATTGCACTGGTCAGGCAGGGGTAGAAATCATGCTCGCTATGCCGCACTTGCCGAACCCTGATTTGGCAGCACTCCCCCAGTTCAGTCGAATGAGCGAGATGGCGAATGACTTTTTTGAGTGTGTGGAGCGGCTGCATTTGGAGGGGGATGAACATATTGTGGAGATTGGCTCCCATCTGGGTTGGGCGAGCTATCAATTGAGTAAGTCCGGGGCCACGGTTATTGCAACCGACATCAGTCACCAACTGGCACTTACGAATGTGTATGAACAGGAGGGCTTCCCTTTTTATCGGGCTTATTGCGACATGATGACCCTGCCCATGCGTGCGGAATCTATGGATATTGTTTTTGCTGTGGCGACCATCCATCACGCGGGTGATCTGGAGCAGCTATTTTCAGCCTGTCATCGCGTGTTAAAGCCGGGCGGGAAATGTGTATTTTTTGCAGAGCCTGTTGCCGGGGTCGGGGACACAGAAGCCCTGAAAACCTTTGGTGCGGAGGAGAAGGAGTATGGGATTCAGGAGCATGTCTATACCATTGAGGAGTATTTTGGTGCGGCCAGGAAAATGGGCTTTACGCCAGAAGTATTGCCTTTCACGGATATCCTGAAACAACCTGATCGGAAGCATCCATTTATCCGCTATTGCTGGCGATTTCTGCTGACTTCGGGCATTGGGTATAGCGGGTTTTTTACACGTTTTATTTATCGCTTGATGTTGCGTCATTACC
>CALAXS010000576.1 GCA_937895305.1 uncultured bacterium | reverse complement strand
CATTTTTCCTGATTTAATTAACATCACTGAGGCAATTCCATCGGTGAATAATTCTGTTTAGTGCCGCTTCCAAGCGTAGCAAACATGTTTGTGTATACTAATTTCGGAAAAAGCATACACAAATGAGCTTGTGACTCTTGGAATGTACACAAAATGAGGGCGAAAACGCCCAAATGTACGATATAGCTTACATGACGTCGCCATCCGCATGGCCGTCATGCACCTCCTCGCCAACAGCGGAACGGAATAGGCGGGGCTACAGCCTGGAAAGAATGGGGGTTGAGATAATGCAGGCCCGTGCTACGGGTAACGTGGTAGGGGTGATACGCTCTTGGGCCGTCAATTCAGCCGCGAATGAAAAATCACGACGGGCCTACCAATTTTTGCAGACCCGTGCTACGGGTAAAAAAAAATGGTAGCCGGTATAGGACTTGAACCTATAATACCCAGAATCAGAATCTGGTGCCTTACCAATTTGGCCAACCGGCTACACAAGGGCACACAGTGTAGCGAATTTCAGGTACGAGGGTCAATTTACCCTCCTTTCCGGCTCACCCATCCCCAGTTTGAGTCAATGGGGCCAAGAGATTGCCACGCCTCGTTTGCTCTCGGCTCGCAATGACGGGGGCTTTAAGGATATCGCCCAACTTTTCGTCATTGCTGTAAGTGTTTCTTAATTCGAGGACAAAAAGTTTCCTGTACAACCCCCAATGCACAGTCAAGTATTTTAATAACACAACTATCCCAAATTCCGTCATTCCCGCGCAGGCGGGAATCCAGAAGGCTATGCAGGAGCAGATAGACTGAATATATTAAACAATACTTTCACGTATATAGTTATTAACAGCGCTTCAGGTCGTGTGGATACCTGCCTTCGCAGGTATGACGGCTTATGGTATAGCAGCCTTCGAAATAGATTTATCTCCTCGAATTAAGAAAAATCTACAAATGCGAGGTGCGAACAAAGTGAGCAACGCGGCAATCTCGTGCTCGCAACGATTTACCCTTTAAATAAAGCTTTCGTAACACTTCGTAAAATTTGAAGCTAGAATACTTTTCCAAACTGGGGATTACTAAGCCTTTCCGACTATGCCACCCCAGTCAAGACACAAGGATAACGGCGCCTATCCAATCGGGTACGCGCCGTTTCTTTACTTCCAATCAACCTACCACTTGAGACTACGCATGGAATTGGCCTCTTTAACGGGTTGGTATCCTTCGTATTGCTGCGGGCCCAGTACCTGCTGCTCTACCCGGGCCTCGAGATCGAGAAAACCTTTCGCCATGGGATTCACCGCACCTGCCTGTTGGGCAGCCTGCACGGCTGCTGCTGCATTACCACGAATAGCAGCTTCTTGCTCCGCGGTTAATGCAAGGTCTTCCATAAGCTCCACCATTTCCTGAGCAATCTGGTGCCCTTTCCAGGCCAGCTGTTTCTCGGGCGATAAGGTGAGCAGAATATCTTCCTGCATCTGCATGATACCCCCCACCAGTGCCTGTCGCTTGGGTCCGGCCCGCTTGGTAATTGCACGCACCGCCGCAAGATCCTTGTTCCTGGCCGCTTCCTTCAGCCTGGCTTCCTCCGCCGCGAGATCCTGCCCTTCCTCCCCCTGTAAACGCGCCGTCATTTCCGCGTAGCCCCGCTCGAAGGCACCGCGCACCACATCTTGCTCATCAGGGGTCAATGATAACGCCTGCACCATCTCGTTATAGTTCGCTTCCCAGGCTGGTGGTCCAGCTTCCTCAACTGGCGCAGAAGCATTGTTGGCATCTTCATTCGTTTTATCCGGGCTACATCCCAATATAAAAACGGTGGTCAGCAGAGCCAATGAACATGCGCGTACAAAATGATGCATCACACAGACTCTATCGTTACCGGGATGCCACACAACACCGCGTTGCCCGAAGGTTCGTCCAGTTCCAGTTCGTCCGTCAGGATATTACTGTTCACCCCGGCGTGGGCTTCCGCCACACCCATTTGTGAAGCGCTATAATCATGGCCCCAGCCATGGGGCATACTCACTACGCCCGGCGCGATAGTGTCTGTGACTTCCACGGGCACCGTCACTTCACCCACGCGGGACCGCACCTTCGCCGGGGCACCATCGATGAGACCATGGGCTGCTGCCGTGTCGGGGTGGATGGTTAAAGTACAACGGTCCTTGCCCTTCACGAGCATCGGGATATTGTGTAACCAGGAATTGTTGGACCGCACATGACGACGACCGATAAGCAGTAATCCATTCTTGTTCTCGGCCAGTCCCGCACGCAATCGCGCCATGTCCTTTGCCACACATTGGGGCACCACCTCGATTTTACCGGACGGGGTACGCAGTATTTGGGGGATACGCGATTGCAGAGGCCCGAAGTCGATACCCGTTCCGGAGGCAATCACCTTGTTGAGGCTCACGCCGTCAGGATCAGCACCAAAGCCTTCGCCATAGGGTCCCGTGCGCAGCATAAAATCAAGCATGCGATCCGGCCCCACCCTGGGCGTGAGTCCCTCAAGAATCTCGTCGGTCCCGCGACCAAATATTTTGGACGTGGGCAGGGCAACCTCGCGCTGTATCAATGTGGTCATTACCATGGTGTCCAGGAATTTTAAATCGGCGTTGGAACCCATTCCCGCGACAACCCCCATAAGTCGCAACAGAATCTCCCACTCGTCGAGCTGTCCCTCGGGTACGGGGAAGATTGCCGGGGTATAGCGCGCATAATTGTGTACAGCCAGTTGGGAAAAGGCCAAATCATAATGGCTCCCCTCCAACGGCGAAACCCCCGGCAGGATAACATGGGCGTGGCGCGTCGTCTCATTAAGATACACATCCAGGCTCACCATAAAATCCAGTCCGGCCATCGCTGCATCCAGCCGCGCGCTATTGGGTGTACTCAGCACCGGATTACCCGCAATCGTAATCAACGCCCGAATCTGGTCCTCCCCTGGCGTGTCCATCTCCTCCGCCATACACGCCACCGGATACTCGCCAAACAATTCATCACGACCCCGCACCCGCGACTGCCGTCGGCCTGTGCGCAGGCCATGCCCTTTGCCGGGTTCACCCTTCGTGTTGCCGGGGCCATGGGCAGGCCGGGTAAACATGGCACCGCCTTCCCGGTCCATATTCCCGGTCAGGATATGAATCACATCGGGCAGCCAACTGGCCAGCGTTCCAAAACGTTGGGTGCACGTTCCGATGCGGCCATAGACCGTTGCCGTGGGTGCCGCAGCAATGTCCCGCGCGATCTGGCGAATCACCGCAGCATCAAAACCACAGCGTTCACTCACCGCTTCCGGGCTATAGTCCTTCGCCAATTCTTCCAGTTCGTCCAGGCCGTTACAGTGTTCCGCCAGCGTACCCGTCTTCACCAGGCCTTCTTCATACAAGGTATGGACCAGCGCAAACATGAAGTAGGCATCCGATCCCGGGCGAATAGTGTAATGCGCATCCGCCAGCTTCGCCGTCTGCGTGAAGCGCGGATCAATCACCACAATTCGACCACCCCGCGCCTGCAACGCCTTCAGCCGCCCGCCAAAATCCGGCGCGGTCATCATGGACCCGTTGGACACCAGCGGATTGGCCCCGATAATCAGCATATAGTCTGTACGGTCTATATCCGGGATAGGCACGGTCAGTCCTGTACCGAACATGGCCGCTGCCACAAGTTGCTTGGGCACCTGGTCCACCGAGGACGCACTGAAAAGATTGGGAGAAGCCAGGGCCTTCAACAGGCCCGGGATATAGGTCACCAGCGAAAGATTGTGGATGCTTGGATTACCGGCATAGGCCGCGATGGCCTTACGACCGTGGCGTTCTTTTATCGTCGCAAGTTGATCATCGATATAGGTGAACGCTTCGTCCCAGCTCGCCTCGCGGAATTCGCCATCCTCTCGAATGAGAGGGGTCTTGATGCGATCCGGGTCCGCATCAAAGTCGGCCAACGCTGCGCCCTTGGGGCAAATGAATCCCTTGGAAAAGGGGTCTGCCTTATCGCCCTCCACCCGGGTTACGGTACGTCCCTCACACGTTAACAACAGACCACAAGTGGCCTCACAAAATGGACAAATCCGACGATGCTGTTCTGCCATGACCGCGATGCTCCTGCCTGGTAAAAGATTGATAGCTGTACGCTATACCCTAACTGTTGGCAAGACTACTGTCAAACTGATTCATCCGGTATCAATCCCGCGCCAGCACATCGCGCAGGGCAGGGCTAAAGCGTGCTACACCCATTAGCCCCCTGCGGGCCAGCCAATACTGTGCCCCCGTCGCCAGACAACCCAGACCATATTGCACGCTTCGGGTAAAATTAATGGACGATGCCTCTTCAAAATACTTTGTGGGGCAGCTCACCTCGGCTATCAGTGCGCCCGACCATAAGATCTGTGCCAGCATCTGGTTATCAAAGACGAAATCGTCGGAATTGGCCTCCAGCGGCAACGCCTCCAGCAGCTCCCGCGAGAAGGCGCGGTACCCCGTGTGGTATTCAGAGAGCTTGCCCCCGGTCAACATATTCTCTGCTGCGGTCAGGAAACGGTTAGAGATATATTTCCACCACGGCATCCCCCCCTTGAGCGCGTAGCCCCCCAGAATACGCGAACCCAGCACACAGGGATAGAGGTCATTGCCAATCATGGACACCATAGCCGGGATGAGCTTGGGCGTGTACTGATAATCCGGGTGCACCATGATGACGATGTCCGCACCCGCCTCCAGCGCCAGACGGTAGCACGTCTTCTGATTCGCGCCATACCCCAGATTATCCGCGTGGGTATGGACCACCGTGTTCGGCAGTCCCTCCGCAATGGCCGTCGTGGCATCATGACTCGCATCATCCACCACCACCACCGTATCCACTACGCCCTGGGCCATGACTTCGTCCCAGGTCTGCTGCAAGGTCTGCGCCGCGTTGTACGCCGGCATGACCACCACTATTTTCTTGTCACCAAACATGAACAAGAGCATAACAGACCCTATACGCCCAGGCCCAATAAAAAAGCCCCGGCACCCATTTCAGAAACCGGGGCTTTTTTAGCGCAATCTATCCAATATTACAACCAACTAAATCCCAGAGGAAATCTGCAAATGGTCTGAAAATTTCCAATCCCAACTGACCAATCAAAAATGTAAAAACCGCATCAATAATTTCGCATATCGGCATAACAAAAACTCCCTTGCTTTTTTACCATTGTATTCGAGGACACTCATGGCCCAAGAACCACTGGCGCGCATTCTGACACAACCCCACATTTGCTTCAATAAGTCACAGCCCTCTCGCCTTAAACAAAAAAAGCTCCGGCTCCCATTTCAGGAACCGGGGCTTTTGGGGCTCAAGCTATTAAGCAGGGCAATTGGCTAAATCCAAGATAAAGTTGGCCAATGGAATGAGAAATTCCAATCCCAACTGACTAATTAAAAATCCAAATATCGAAT
>CALAXS010000575.1 GCA_937895305.1 uncultured bacterium | reverse complement strand
GTAGATGGCATGGGAATTCAAGCCATAAAACGGCATACCTGGATGATGATGTCGGAGCAGTTGCATCTTCTACTGGGGCCGACTTTTGCCGGGCATGGTGCGGGCTTGCATGTGTTTTACTCCAATGGGGTGGAGAGCCCGGTAGGGAATTTAATGTTTTTCTTTGTGGTGGTTGGTGTGTTGGCTATTGCGTTTAAGCGGCAATGGAACCTGTGGCCTCTGGTAGCGTGTGCTGTTGTCTATAGCCTCTATTATGTTTTTGCTGTCCCCATTGTTTTTGGATGGTACAAGATGCCCTATCTGGCTTTACTGGTTATCCTGTCCGCCTGGGGCTGGCATTGTGCTGGAGGTTTAATCAGGAACGTGGTATGGCGCAACCGGGTCTTTACAGGTATCGCAGTGATTTATGTGGCGATTATAGTAAGTGTGTTGCCTCTCACGTTTTACACCGAACGTCAAATCCAGACCCATGTTGAGAATGCCATACGTAAATCGGCAGGGGAATATCTGCGGGAGCACATGGCCGCAGATGAGGCGGTGGGCTGTGAGCCTTTGGGCTATATGGCCTATTATTCTCGTGGCAATGTCTATGACTGGCCGGGGCTGGCAAGTCGTACAGTCGTAGCCTGGAGCAAGGAGCAGAAACAGTCCGACCGCAGTCTGGAAAAGATGTTGATGGGACTACAGCCTGAATATCTGTTCTTGCGTGATCTGGAAATACTTTTCCTGTTTGAGAATCCCGACTGGTTCCGGGAAAACTACCAGGTCGTGGAAACTTTTCTGATTGACCCTAGGGTCGTACCCGAAATCCGGTGGCTGGATCGTAATATGGACACACGATTCAGGATTTACAAGAAAAAGGATGGTGGTGATGTGGATGAGTCTAAATGGCCTACGGTAGAAGCATATTATGCACAGGATGCCTTGTACAGTAAGGGTTAGTCCTTTTGCTGATTCTTGAGGGCAATACGTGCGTTCCGTTGCATCCCTGCATGCCGGGTACGTCGAACGGGGGTGCCGGCAAATTGCTGGTTAAAGGCGGCCTCATCTTGCTCCAGCATTTCATCTGGAATTGGGAAGGCCAGACCGGGCCGGGGTAGCAGGGCCTTCTCTTCGGTCGTCTTTGCAAAACGATTCCAGGGACAGACCTCCTGGCAGATGTCACAGCCAAAGAGCCAGTCACCCATATTATTAGCCACTGTATCGGGCACTGAATTTCTGTTTTCTATGGTTTGGTAAGATATGCATTTGTTTGCATCCAGTACGCCGTCCGCAACAAATGCGTCGGTCGGGCAAGCTTCAATACAGGCGCGACAGGTACCACAATGGTTTGCAACAGGAGAATCGGGCTGTAATTTCAAGGTGGTGAGTATGACCCCCAGAAAAAACCAGGAGCCAAGGTCCTGCCGAAGCACGAGGCTATTTTTGCCTATCCAGCCCAATCCACTTCGCTCTGCCCAGCTCCGTTCCATAACAGGGCCGGAATCCACAGCAACGTAGCTTTTGGCCTGGTCATGCATAGCATCCATTTCCCGGGCTATACGGATGAGCTTTTTCTTAATCACCTTATGGTAGTCTTTTCCACGGGCATAGCGAGCGATTATCCCGCTTTTTTGAGGACGTTCAGGGTCTTCAGCGTAATAATTCAGTGCCAACACAACGACTGATTGGGCTTCTGGTAGCTTTAATTTTGGGTCTTGGCGAATCGACTTTGTCGTCTCCATCCAGTCCATATCAGCGTGATAGCCCGCATGAAGCCATTGCCCGAGTTTATCGTCTGGATCGATGGTATCGGCGATTGCGAAGTGGCAAGCGTTAAAGCCTTCATTCGCAGCGAGTTGGCGAATTTTATCGTTCCAGATGGGGTTCATTGGTCATTACCGAAGTTACTTGGCGATGTATTGTTAAAAAGGAAGTTGGTAGTATAC
>CALAXS010000574.1 GCA_937895305.1 uncultured bacterium | reverse complement strand
TCATCGATGGAAACACTTTATTGTATTGGCGATGTGCTGTATCTTTGCAGTTGGCGTTTTGGCGCAGGAGCAAGGTCCCGCAACACAACGGCCCAACATCCTGTTTTGTATTGCCGATGATGCGTCACAGCCCCACTTTGGGGCATACGGTTGCGACTGGGTGAAGACGCCTAATTTTGACCGGATAGCGAAGGAAGGCCTCCTCTTCAATAGGGCCTATACGCCAAATGCAAAATGTGCGCCGTCACGTGCTTGCATCATTACAGGGCGTAACCCCTGGCAACTGGGTGCAGCGGTGAATCATGTACCGTTTTTTCCTACTGAGTTTAAATCCTATAGTGAGGTGCTTCAAGAGGCAGGGTACCATGTAGGATTTACTGCAAAGGGTTATGCGCCCGGCGAAGCTTTTGATAAAAACGGGAAACGTCGGGCACTCACAGGAAAAAGTTACAACGAGCAAAAATGTACCCCACCCACCACGGGCATGTCGAATATAGACTATGCCGCGAACTTCGATGCCTTTATGGACGAGCGTAAAGGCGATACGCCCTTCTGTTTCTGGTATGGCGGATTCGAGCCCCATCGCAAATATGAATATGGCAGTGGAGCAAAGGCTGGCAAGAAGATTTCAGACATCGATGCGGTGCCGCCATTCTGGCCGGACAATGAAACGGTGCGTAATGACCTGCTGGACTATGCGCTAGAGATTGAATACTTCGACTCCCATCTTGGGCGCATGTTGAAGAGCCTGGAAGCGCGAGGCGAACTGGACAACACCATCATCGTGGTCACTGCAGACAACGGCATGCCTTTTCCTCGTGTTAAAGGCCAAACCTATGAGTTGTCCAATCACTTACCTCTGGCAATTATGTGGCCCAAGGGCATCTAGCAGCCGGGGAGAACGATTGACAGTTTTGTGTCCTTCATCGACTTCGCGCCCACCTTCCTGGAACTCACCGGGGTCGATGAAAGCAGCAGCGGGATGCAGGCCATTACCGGACGGAGCCTCTCCCCTATTTTAAGGAATGAAAGCCAAAGCCGTCGTCAATCTATATTGATTGGCAAGGAACGACATGATATTGGTCGCCCCGACGATGGGGGCTATCCTGTGCGCGGCATGGTACAGGGAAGTTATCTGTATATTGCAAATTTTGCACCGGATCGCTGGCCTGCAGGCAATCCTGAAACAGGATACCTGAATTGTGACGGCTCTCCGACAAAGACACTACTCTTAGAGTCCCGGACCAATACCGAAATGAACGAGTTCTGGGCCTGGTCCTTTGGAAAGCGCCCCAAAGAAGAATTGTATAATATCATCCTCGATCCCGCATGTATGAATAATCTCGTAAAAGATGATGAGCAGGCAAACCGGATTATGCATATGCAGGGAGAGCTTTTTGCCAGACTCCGCCACGAAGGTGACCCGCGTATGCTCGGCCGGGGCCACATCTTCGACGAATACCCCTATGCCGATAAACGCACTGCCAATTTCTACAACCGCTACATGGCGGGTGAAAAGTTAAAAGTGGGCTGGGTCAATGAAAGTGATTTTGAGGAGGGGCCTGTGGAATAAGGAGGCTTTTTAAAACCTTGTACTCCCAAATCCGCTTTCTCCCCCTTTTACAATCCCATGCTATGGGTGTCATTCCCGCGAAGGCGGGAATCTCCGCGTAAACATGCCTAGCTCAAGTCGGGAGCGAAGTCGAGGTGGTTCCATTCGAATGCGCCTGTCTTTCCGAGGCAGAGCCTCGGTATATGCATTCCCACGCGGAGCATGGGAACGAGGGGAATATGTCAACGCCCCTTACTCCGATAGCTTCTTCAATTCCTTCGCGGCACCCTTATCCCCCTGTGCAGCAGCTTTCTCAAACCAATACTTCGCCCAACGTTTGGACTTAGGTACACCCTCACCATCGCGATAGCATTCACCTAGATTAGATTGTGCCGTTCCATCCCCTACATGTGCTGCTTTTCGATACCAATAAACAGCATGCTTGAAATTTTTCTGAGTGCCCTCACCTTCATGTAGCGCATAACCCAAAGAGCATTGTGCATCTTCATTTCCTTGCTCTGCTGATTGCTTAAAAAGCATAAAGGCTTTCTTTAGGTCTTCCTTTACCCCATCACCATCTGCATACAAACATGCCAATCTATACTGCGACTTGGAATCGCCAGACTGAGCAGCCTTTTCAAACCACTTCTTCGCCAACCGATAATCTTTTTTAACCCCTTCTCCCCAGTAATAACTTCGACCTACAGCGTATTGCGCATCAGCATCTCCCGCTTTAGCTGCTTTGAGATACCAACGATGTGCTGTTCTTTCGTCTTCCGTTACACCATCGCCATAGTAATAGCACTGGGCCAGATTGTATTGCGCATCTGAACAACTCTGTAAAGTTGACTTGATGTACCAACGCACAGCTGTTTTTTTGTTTCTTGAGATGCCTTTCCCTTGTAAATATGCATTCGCTAAAGCACATTGCGCAGCAGAATTGCCCTGTAACGCTGCCTGCCTGTACCATGTAAATGCTCTTGTTAAATCCTTACGCACCCCCTTACCCTCAGCATAGGCATAGCCCAATCGGTATTGTGCACGGTCCATTCCAGCATCCGCAGATTTTTTGAGCCATTTAACGGCAGTACGAAGATTTTTCTTAACCCCAGTGCCGTACTCATAACATAAGGCCAGGTTATATTTCGCAGGCTCATATCCGCTACTATCAGATTTCAAATACCATTCGAAACATTTTTTGTAACTTTTTCGTACGCCCAACCCATATAAATAAGCATAACCAACGCATAATTCACTTGCTGCGTCCCCATTATTAGCAGCTTTTCGATACCAATAGGTGGACAACTTATAATCGAGTGCGACATTCTCACCTTTGAAGTACCAACCCCCAAGCTCAGATTGGGCGTGCACAAAGCCCACCTCGGCAGCTTTGATTATCCAGGATAGTGCGACACGAGAATTTCGTTTTACACCCTCTCCATGGGTATAGCTCATAGCAAGATTATACTGACCCATGGATGAACCAGCCTGTGCCGCCTTACGATACCAATACACGGCCTGATTGAAATCGATAGGCGTACCCAATCCCTCGTGGTATAAATATCCCAAGTTTACTTGTGCTTTCGTGTGACCCTTTTGTGCTGCCTTTGTAAACTGAGTCAAGGCATTGGGGTAATTTCTCCTTGTGCCATCCCCGTCACGATAAACACAACCCAGCTCATTCTGCGCTTCGGCATTTTCCGCTTCGGCCAGTTTCTTTAATTCTTTTATGGTGCTCATTGTTCTTTCCTGTTCTATGCAGGGGCATTATAAGCATACTTTATGGGGGAATGTGAATTTTGCTTTGTATGTCACTATCATTTCACGCAACTTGGGACCGAGGAAATCCCATGACTTCTGTCCCTATCTGAGTTAAGCATGTTGAATCGGAGATTCCCGCCTCTGCGGGAATGACAAGGGGAGCGGGAATAAC
>CALAXS010000573.1 GCA_937895305.1 uncultured bacterium | reverse complement strand
ACCCCACATAGTAATGCCAAAACAGAAAAGGCTACCAATATGTTAATGCATCTATGTGTGCATATTCGTTGACTATTCATTTCCCACCTTTATTAAATTCAATACAACATCAATCGAATCCGCTCAAACATCCAGCATTTTTATATCAAGCCTCTTGCCACAAGCCGCGGCATACTTGCGCAAGAAGGCCAGCGACACTGACCCATTCGGGTCAGCCAACGTGCTTTCCAATCGACCGACAGAGGACTGTTTTTTTCCGATACGTTCGGCAAGTTCCCGCTGTGTTAATCCCGCATCTTTACGAGCACGGATCAATTCGTCTATCAAGCTATACTCTTCCCCACGCGCTTCGTATTCACGGCGCAAAGACGGGTTATTCGCAAGCTGTTTTGCAATCCAGCCCTTATTCGCCTTTACAGGCTTATATTCATCACTCATTGCGCTAACCTCTTCATTCGGCTCCGTGCCGTTTCCAATTCTTGCCTGGGCGTTTTCTGCGATTTCTTTATAAAGGCATGAAGGATAATAATTCTTTTGTCCTTAACCGTGCAGAAGAATGCACGTCCAATACCTTCTTTTCCTTTCGCCCTGATTTCAAACAGACCTTTCTCAATCGATTTGGTCCTGGGCGCGCCAAGATTTCCGCCATGGATAACCATCAACTCAATAATTCTCAGGAAATCAGCTTGAATACCAACAGGCCATTGGCGAATATCCTTTTCAACCCTTATGTTGAAAAATTCAATTTCATACACAAGCAATGCCTCTCACATTTTCAATATAACATATTTGTTATAATTGGTCAAGTGAATTTTTAGCTGATCAGGAAGAAACAATATCTACCCCCGTCGCATCCCCACGCTAAAGCACGCCCCAAACAGCCCCGCCTGCGCCAGCACAATGCATGGTCCACTGGGCGCATCCAAGTGATAAGATGAAATTAGCCCGACCACTACGCTAATAGCCGAAATGATAAACGTCAGCAGTGTCATTTGGGCAAAAGAACGGGAAACAAGACGTGCAGCAGCAGCAGGTAGCACCAGAAATGCGGATACCAGCAATACACCAATCAGTTCAATGGCAAACACGGTTACAAAGGCAATAAAAAAAGCCAAGGCATAATCATCACTACGCACCTTTTTTCCGAGTTCAACCTCAGCGGATTTTCGGTCGAATGTCGCATACGCCCATCTATGCCAGTATCCGGAACCGACTATGCCAGCCATTAGGAGCAAGAAAAACTGTAATGGCATATCATTAAAAGTAATGGTGAGCACGGAGCCAAAGAGGTAACTAAAGGCATCTGCACCATATTCCTCGCGCATGGAAAGAAAAATAATTCCCAAGGCCATTGCGGTTGAAAAAAGAACTCCAATAATGGTGTCGCTGCTGAGTTTGGAACGATGCTCTAACCAAACTATCAAAAAGGCTACCAGTTGGGTGAAAAATAAAGCTGTAATTATGGGAGAGAAATCGATTAATAAACCAAGTGCTACCCCTCCAAAGGCTGCATGAGCTAGCCCGCTCCCCATAAATGCCATTTTGCGCTGAACAATAAATGGACCAAGACATGCTGCAAATCCTGAAAGCACAATGCCTGCAATCAATGCATTGCGCATGAACTCATATTGAAAAGGTTCAATCATGATAGTGCTCTTTATCATGGGACTCACCAACATGGCCACGATGATGAAACAGATGGAGTAAACGTGCTTCATCCATCACATCCTTAGCATCACCAAAGGCAATCACCTTCTTATTCAGCAACAACACCTTGTCTGCATGAACGCGCGCGCCCTCCCAATCATGGGTAATCATCACCACCGTGGCACCATAATCCTTCTGGTAATCCAGTAACAAATGGTACATATCCGCCTCACCTGCCAGGTCCATACCTGCAGCAGGTTCATCCAATATCAAAAGCGATGGATCCCGCACTAAACTCTTCGCCAAATACACCCGCTGAAGCTCACCACCCGACAAGGTAGAAATCTGCTGTTCTGCACAATGGTCTACACCTACCCGCTTCATCGCTCGCAAGGCACGCTCTTCAAATCCCTTTCTCTTCACTAAAGGCCAAAATCCCATTGCACCACACACAACCAATTCAATGGCTTTTGCTGGAAAGCGCTTGTCCAAATCTTTGCGTTGCGGGATATAACCCACCTTATCCAGGCCCTCCACCTTCACCGTCCCACTCTCCATCTTCTGCACACCCAGCAGCACATCCAGCAAGGTGCTCTTCCCTGCGCCATTGGGACCGATGATAGCCACGAATTCCCCGGCCTCCACCGAAAAGCCCACATTATCCAGCGCGGTCACATCGCCAAAGCGTACCGTCAACCCTTCCACAGAAATTGCTACACTCATCGCAGTCCCTCCTCCAGCGTTGCCAGATTGCGTACTATTAAATCCTCATAACTGTCCTCTGGCGTACCCAGGGGATCCAGCACATACACAGGCAACCCCGTGACCTCGCCCAAGTGTTCAGCAGGTTTGGCCGGGAGTTGCAGCTCCGTAAAAATAGCAGATACATCCTTCTTCACCGCTTGGTCTATCAAATCCCGCAGCAGCTTCGGCGTCATCTCTTTCCCCGGTATCGGTTCCACATAGGCCGCAACCCGAATCCCGTATCGCTCCAGAAATTTTTCCCAACTCGGATGAAAAAAATACGCCTGTTTCCCCTTGATACGCTCCGTGCGTTTTCGTACTGCCTCATCCAGTTTAACCAACGCACTACTAAACGATGCTGCATTTTCCTTAAACTTCGGCTCCGCCTCAGGCACAGCTTCTTTCAACCCATCGACAATCAAGGGCAACACCGCCATTACTTCATTGGGGTCGCTCCAAAAATGCGGGTTAAAATCCCCATGCGCATGGGTGTGTCCATGGTCTCCATCATCTTCCCCGCCTTCACGATCAACCAGTGACACCGTGTTCTTCACGGGCAACTTCGCGGCCCAGCCATCCAAGGTCTCGTGCACCATGAACAACACTCCAGACTGTTCCGCCTTCACCATATCCGACGGCTTCAACGCGAAATTATGGGGCGTAGACCCCGCCCCCATGAGGCAATGGACCTCCACCAAATCCCCGGTGACTTCCCGCACGATCCCCGCTAACGGCGGAATCGTCACCAACACCACTGGTTTTCCCCCCGTCTCTAGTCCCTTTTGCTCTGGACCTGCGCAGCCGGACAGGATCAACCCGACCCCCACCATGCACAGAAGCCCTATTCTCATTAAATATATGCTTATTGAGAATCTCTCGCTTGCAGTTTTCGCTGAAATTGATATAGTAGGTGCCTTGGTAGTCATCAGTTAGCACTAATGATAACGCATTGTCATTAAAAACACAAGGTCCAGACCCCATGCAGCGCAATACGATACAACGTAAAGCTATCCAGCAAGTCTTCGACGACTGTGAACACCCCCTATCCCCAAAGGAAGTCCTACATAAAGCACAAATCACCGTGCCAAACCTGGGTCTCGCCACCGTCTACCGCACCCTCAACGGCTTTATCGATGAAGGCATCCTGACCTCCGTCGACGTCCCCGGCGAGGCCCAGCGCTACGAACGGGCCGGCAAACACCACCATCACCACTTTAACTGCCGCCTCTGCGGACGCATGTTCGAAATGGAAGGCTGCCCCGATGACCTCGCCGCCCTCGTCCCCAAAGGGTTCCACATGGAAGACCACGAACTCTACATCTACGGTCACTGCAAACAATGCGCAGGGGCCTAGGCTAAACAACCATGGCTGATATCACCTACAAAATACGTGGCATGGACTGCACCGAAGAGGTCGCCATTCTCAAAAAGGCCCTCGCCCCCCTCGGTCTCAGCGAAGACATGCTCGTCTTCAACCCCCTCCAAGGCCGCCTCACTATCAAAGCCTACGATGCCATCACCAAACCCAGCGCTATCGAATCCGCCATCAGCAAAACCGGGATGACTGCGGAAAACTGGGAGCAGCCAACCCAGAGCACCCCCAAAAGGAAGCCCAATAAATTAATAGAGCGTACGTTTGGCGCTGGGGTATGGATATTTCTAGGTGTTGTAATTCATTTTTACAATGGCGGTTCACTAGCACGACTCGTGGAACCTGAAAGATTACCTTTTGCAGAAGCATTGGAAAACAGAGCAATACTGTTTTTCACAATAGGCATAGGCATATCCATTTGGTCTTTCCTACCCAAAGCCTGGGTCGCCATAAAATTCCGCAAGGCCGACATCAACCTCCTTGTCACCATCGCTATCTTCGGAGCCATCCTCCTGGGCAATTTCTTCGAGGCCGCTATGGTCGCCTTTCTCTTCTCCATCGCCCTCATGCTCGAATCCTGGTCCGTGGCACGGGCCAACAACGCCATCCAGTGCCTCCTCGAACTCGCCCCGCAACAGGCCCGCTGGATACGAACCACAGACTGTAACTGCACCGAGGAAATAGAAGCACCCGTACAAGACATCCCCCTCGGCGCGACCCTGCGCATTCTTCCCGGCGAACGCATTCCTCTCGATGGCTGCATCACAAAAGGCCACAGCTCCCTCAATCAGGCCCCCATCACAGGCGAGTCTGTCCCCGTAAACAAGGCTCCCGGCGACATCGTATTCGCAGGCACCATCAATAACGAAGGGGCCCTCGAAATAGAGACGACCACCCTGGCTGACGCGACCCAACTCGCCAAAATTATCCACAGTGTGGATGAAGCCCAGGCCAATCGTGCCCCTGTTGAACAATGGGTCGACACCTTCGCGAAATACTACACCCCCGCCATGATGGGACTGGCCCTGCTCATCGCCATCCTTGAACCCATGCTCCTTCAGGTCACCCTACAAGAATCCGTCTACCACGCCCTCGTCCTCCTCCTCATCGCATGCCCCTGTGCCCTCGTTATTTCCACCCCCGTCAGCATCGTCGCAGGACTTGCCAGCGCTGCCCGAGCCGGCATCCTCATCAAAGGCGGCATCCACCTCCAAAACGCGGCAAATATCACCACCCTCGCCATGGACAAGACAGGTACCCTCACCACAGGTAAGCCCACCGTCCAGCGCATCATCCCCCTCAACGGCCACAGTGAAGCCGAACTCCTCATCAACGCCTGCGCCATCGAACAACTCAGCGCACACCCCCTCGCCCAGGCCATCGTCCATCATGCACACACCCAGGGCCACCACCCACAACCTGCACACGCCTACAAATCCATCCAGGGCCTCGGCGCCGAAGCCACCGTAAACGACCAGACCTTCTGGATAGGCAACCACCGCTTTCTCCTCGAAAAAGCACCCAAAGACGCAGCCGCCTCAAAACACGCCGAGGACCTCGAAGACGCAGGACACTCCGTCGTCATGATAGGCAACCAACACCACGTCTGTGGCCTCATCAGCATTGCCGACGAAATTCGACCCAATGCCATGGCCACCCTGGAAAAACTAAAAGCTGCGGGTATCAATGAATTGATTATGCTCACTGGCGACAACGAAGGCACTGCACGTGCTATCGCAAGCGTGCTCCCCCTCACCGCCTGGCACAGCGAACTCCTCCCCCAGGATAAACTGGACATCATCGCGACCCTGGCCCAGGATAAAGACAAGACTATTGCCATGATCGGTGATGGGGTGAACGATGCGCCAGCACTGGCCCGTGCTGATGTGGCCATCGCTATGGGTGCCGCAGGTACCGACACCGCCATAGAGACTGCAGACATTGCCCTTATGGCCGATGACCTCTCCAGACTCCCCTGGCTCATTCACCACGCCCGAAAGACCATGACCATCATCAAACAAAACATGGTCATCGCCCTGGGCCTCAAAGCCATCGTCCTCCTCCTCGCCTTCATGGGCATCGCCAGCCTTTGGCTCGCCATCCTCGCCGACATGGGCGGCTCCCTCCTCGTCACCACCAACGCCCTCCGCCTCCTTCGTGCTAAAGCTGACTAAGTGCTTAATGTGCGTTGACGATAAGTACGATAACCCCATAAGAAGGCCAGCGCACCTAGCAACACGATGACATCACTCCACCGTCCAGAACTACCCTTGGGCAAGGTGGCGCAGCCCCCACCGCCTTTCGCTTCCTCAATCCCCATTGTGATAACAATAGAAAGTAACTCACCACTCGTTATTGATATTTCCCGCGTAACCAGATCAAAATCTTCCGCCTCCACCGTCACCACATAACTATCCTCCAGCACGGCTGCATAGGAATACACCCCATCCTCATTATCCGTAATGGCAGGGTATGGGCTGACAGCCAACGATACAGTCGCATCCAGAACGCGTTCCGTGGTCAACCCATCAATCACTGTAACAAACAAGCTTCCTGCCAACACCGAAGACCCTGTCGCCAGGATAGGCTCAAAATCGGCCTGACCATCAATACGCGCATCCACATCTTCCAATACATCAGTGCCCCAATCATTCACTTCCATCTGAATCTCTTCAGGACGATTATTATCGACAGCTATATCCGAAGGCGACCCTTCAAACTTATTCAAGCCCGGACGTTCAGGATCACCCACCGCACTGATAGGTGCACTTGCCCCACCCTTACCTGAATTATCTGAAATGAAAATATGCGTATTGCCCGTACCGACAAAGTTATTTTTAAAGATTGCCGGGATACCACCAAATAGCAATATACCCGTATCCATATTCAC
>CALAXS010000572.1 GCA_937895305.1 uncultured bacterium | reverse complement strand
AGTTCCTGACCTTGTCAGCATACGAAGCAATGGCCTAAACAAATTTAATTGATTTAAGTATAAACAATTGGGCACTGCCCAGAAGGAAATAGTACCATGAGCGACAACGGCGTAAACCCCCTGATTAACCAGGAAGAAGTCAAAGCACTCCAAAAAGACTGGGATACCAATCCCCGCTGGAGTGGCATCTCCCGTTCATACACCCCCGAAAAAGTGCTCGAACTTCGCGGCTCCATGAAAGTGGAATACTCCATCGCAAACAAGATGTCCCAAAAACTCTGGGGCTACGTTAACGAACCCGGCGACGGCTACGTAAACGCACTCGGCGCCCTCACCGGCAACCAGGCCATTCAGCAAGTTGAAGCTGGCCTCCGCGGTATCTACCTCTCCGGTTGGCAGGTCGCTGGCGATGCAAACCTCTCCTGCACCATGTACCCCGACCAGAGCCTCTATCCCTCAAACTCCGTTCCCGCCGTCGTGCAACGTATCAACAACGCACTCATGCGTCGCGACCAGGTACAGACCCTCTCCGGCGAAAAGAAAGTAGACTACTGGCAGCCCATCATTGCAGACGCTGAAGCAGGCTTCGGTGGCGCATTGAACGCCTACGAACTTATGCTCCAGATGGTTCAGGCTGGTGCCGCTGGCATCCACTTTGAAGACCAACTCGCTTCCGCAAAGAAATGCGGACACCTCGGCGGCAAAGTACTCGTACCTTCCCGCGAATTCATTGGCAAGCTCCACGCAGCCCGCCTCGCATCCGACGTTGCCGGTGCACCCAGCGTAATTATTGCCCGTACCGATGCCGATGCCGCTGGTCTCCTGACCTCCGATATCGACGAACGCGACCAACCTTACCTCACGGGCGAGCGCACCGAAGAAGGCTTCTACGTGACCAAGCCCGGTATTGACCAGGCGATTGCACGTGGCCTCAACTACGCCCCCTACGCCGACCTCGTGTGGTGTGAAACCAGCACCCCCGACATGGCAGCAGCCCAGAAGTTCGCGGACGCTATCCACGCCGAATTCCCCGGCAAGCTTCTCGCCTACAACTGCTCCCCCTCCTTCAACTGGAAAGCCAAGCTCAGCGACGACGAAATCGCTCGCTACCAGAACGAACTGGGTGCCATGGGCTACAAGTTCCAGTTCATCACCCTCGCTGGCTTCCACAACCTCAACCTCGGCATGTGGAAACTCGCCAACGGCTACCGCGAACGCCAGATGTCTGCCTTCGTTGAAATGCAGCAGGAAGAGTTCACCCAGGAAGAAATGGGCTTCAACGCCGTCAAGCACCAACGCTTCGTCGGTACCGGCTTCTTCGATGCCATCTCCTCCATCTGCGGCCAGACCTCCGTTCTCGCCATGGAAGGTTCCACAGAAACCGAACAGTTCAAATAGACCCATGTCATTAGAGGCCCAGCCTCACGTCATAGAGATAAGTGCCCGGATCGACCAACGGTCCGGGCACTTTCCATTTTGCCCAAACTTGACCCCCGCGCACTAACCTTGTACTATCACAGGGCTAACTTGGGTTAAGCCCCCGGTATCAGCGGTGTCACACACCGCCCCGGGTATGGACAATTTCTAATCAATTGCGGGAAGAGGAGAACACCAATGTCTGAAGAAACACACGATAAGCGGCTATTCTGGGGCTGCTTTATAGCGCTCATCGCTACGGCCTTTGGCTTTGTGATACGCACCATGCTCATGAATGAATGGGGCGTGGAGTTCGGTTTGTCCGAAACTCAAAAGGGTGAGCTACTTGGTGTGGGCCTCTGGCCCTTCGCCATCAGTATCGTTCTCTTCAGCCTCATTATCGATAAAATCGGCTATGGTCGTGCCATGGTGTTTGCATTTATCTGCCACACCTCCTCCACTGTACTTATCATTTTTGCAAATGGTTACTGGATGCTCTGGGGTGCTACTTTCATCATGGCGCTGGGTGCTGGTACCGTAGAAGCGGTTATTAATCCCGTTGTGGCTACAATGTTTCGTAACGATAAGACCAAATGGCTCAATATCCTCCATGCAGGTTGGCCTGGTGGTATGCTTATCGGCGGTATTTTGGCCGTAATCGTAGGGAAAATCGGCAATGTCCCCTGGCAATTTCAGATTGGGCTTGTCCTTGTACCAACTATCATTTATGGCATCATGCTCTTCGGTCGTAAATTCCCCATCCACGAACGTGTGGAGGCGGGTGTATCGTATATCGATATGCTTAAAGAAGTCGGATTTGTCGGGGCCTTTATTATCGTTGCTCTCATGAGCAAAGAACTTGCCCGGGTAGCAGAAGAGTTTGGATTCTTATTTGGTCCCGAATGGAGTGAAACCAGCAAATGGACTGCCGTACTGGGCTTCACGCTCGTCGTCGCAGGGGGCTTTGGTGCGTTTGTAAAATCTGTCGGGCGTCCGCTTTTTGTATTCCTGCTCCTCATTATGATTCCCCTGGCAACTACCGAATTGGGTACTGACAGTTGGATCACCCCGCTCATGGAAGCCTCTATGAATGCCATGAGTCTTCCTCCCGTTTCCGTTTTGCTCTATACCTCCTTCATCATGATGGTACTGCGCTTCTCTGCTGGCCCCATTGTCGAAAAGTTATCGCCTATCGGACTCCTTATGGGTAGTGCAGCAATCGCAGCTATCGGGCTGTACTGGTTGTCCTTATCTGCTGGTTTCAGCATCCTGCTGGCCGCTACCTTTTACGCTTTCGGCAAAACCTTCTTCTGGCCTACCATGCTGGGCATGGTTGCAGAACGCTTCCCCAAAGGGGGCGCACTCACCATGAACACCATCGCAGCCGTAGGCATGATGAGCGTTGGTACTGTTGGTGCTGTATTCTTGGGCTTTACCCAGGACAACAATATTGACAAGCAGCTCATGGCCTATGATGCCGAAAATAAAACGTCCATTCACAGCACCTATGTCACGGACGAAAAAGAAAGTATCTTTGGTAAGTACAAAGGAGTTGATCACGAATCCCTGAAAGAAGCTCCCGAAGAAACACAGGCCATTGTTGCCGAATACTCAGAAAATGCCAAACGTGGAGTTTTAGCGACAGCAGCCACATTCCCTGTGTTTATGTTTGTATGCTTCGCCATACTGTTCATATACTTCAAATCACAGGGCGGGTACAAAGTGGTCCACATCCACGATTAACAGCAATACAACTCATCTTTCTCATCCGCACCAGGCACCCCGCCCGGTGCGGATTTTTTATGCCTCCGAGCTGGACCGTGTTCGCCACGCGATCCCCAGGCTCAACACCATACCCACCACCGAAAGCATCAGCCCCACCGTCAACGTCCAGGGCCAATACGTGAACCGTACTGTGTGCGATCCTTCGGGCACCACCACCCCACGAAACGCATAATACGCCGGGAAGACTGAACCCGCCTCACCATCCACCGTCACATGCCACCCCGGCATATACGTATCCGCCAATACCAACACACTCTCCTGTAATGCCTCCACCTCAATCACCACCTCCGTTGAACGATACGACGTAATTCGGGCTTCCCCCACATCTTTTCCATTACCGAGCAGCACATCAGGAACATAGGCCAACCTCGACGTCGGCATAGCGACCACCATCGCCTCCGGATCAAACCCGGGCAATGACATACCCTCAAACAACACACGACGCTCAGACACCAATTCCAGGCCCCCCACCAAAAAAGCACGCGAAAAAGCACCCTTGTTTTTATACAAGGATAAACCATCATAGGTACCCACCCGCTCAAAGCGCTCCGGTTGCTCTTCCACCGGAAACTGATATGGAGCCCCCTCAAAGTGCAAATAATAATCCTTCGCACACACAGGTTCCATAGACTCCCACACATCCCGCCCCAGACCCACCTGAAACCGCATCATCGACTCCGGATACAACCCATCATAGGCCAGCCAATCCTCAATCCCATAGGGCACCATCAACCCCGCAGGCACAAAACCTTCGCCAAGGCCTATCCGCACCGGATGCCCCAGATCCTTCAACACCGTTGTCAATGCTGTCTCCGGATAAAAATCTTTCCGAGCCGTCGTCACATTCAAGCCACGATTTGCATAAAGCAAATCCCCTGCACCCACCACCATCAACAAAGCCACACCTACCCGTACTGGTACACGCCGCACCACAACCAGGACCACCACCAACCCACAAGCAACACCAAAGCCCACCATCAACTCCCTCTTTAAAAAATCACTTGCCCCGATTTGCCGTATTAACCCCGCATTAAAACCATACACCCCGCCCACCAAAACGCAGACACCAGCAATCAACAATACACAAGGCCACAACGCGTAAACCCTGCGTTCCTTAGCAAACCAGGCCTGCAAGCCCAACACCCCGAACAACGGCAACACAAACGTCATAAACACAGCATGATACGGCTTTAACGCACTACTGAAAACAGGCAACTCATGAACCCAATTCACGGCAGGTAACCCAAAAGCAGCGCACAAGCCCACACCCATGGCCAATACCGCTGCCAGGGCCCGCCTGAACAAGCGCCGCTCCTCACGCCACAACGAAAACAACAACACCAAACCCATCCATGACACCAGCCCTGTGTACACCATCCCTAAAATATTTGAATTTAACTGGCCCCAGAAATTCCCGTCATACCACGTCCCGTAAAAACGGGGCACCCAAAACTGCACCAGCGACCCTGTAGTAAAATAATCATCCTTGAATTGTGTGGCCCGCTCAAAAAACGTATAGCTATGCATCAAATACGATACAAAAGGTAACCACTGTGGCGCCGTTACCAGCAATACTACACCCCAGGCCCCCAGGCACACCCCCATCCGCCGTAACATAGGCACACCAAAAATCCGGTCAAACAACAGGCGAAACACAAAATAGACCCCCACACCAAACGCCATCATAAACGCCGTCTCAGGATGCCCCGCCAACAACAGCCCACTTCCCGACAGACAAACACAAAAAAATCCACGCCTGTACCGCTCCACCAGAATCAAATCAACACCCGCCACCAGCAACGGCAACCAGATACTCACATCCGGCAAAGACCAATTACACCAAATCAGATTATAACTCCCCAACATCCACAACACCGAAAACAAACGGTCCCAACCCCTACCCAGTCCCAAGACCGCTGCACACCCGTATGCCACCATGCCACACAGCCACAACTTCAGCAACACATATAGCGTCTGCCCCAAGCCCAACCCGAATACATAATGAAGGATACGCGGTGGATAAAACACCGCCGACTGACAATTTGCCATTAACGGCATACCGCCGAACTCATAAGGATTCCACAATGGCCACTCACCAGCTTCCACCGCAAAACTTGCTGCTGAATAATACGGAAGAAAAGCCGTCACAATGTCCGGCATCAACGGATTCTGCGGTGTCGAAAAATCCTCCGGCGCATAAAAGGACCACGGATGCTGTGGAAAAAGAAGATCCCCCGGCGCGATATACTCCCCCCTCAAAAACACCCCCGGAAAAACAAATGTCAACAATAACAACAACAATACTGCCTGGAATCCATAGCGCCCTATGTGCCCACGAAACCATACCACAGTATCTCACCTTACTAAAGGGCCACTACCCGCGCCCCATGCCATCCACCCTATGCAATCTCCACCGTGTTCTTGCCCGCATCCTTCGCCTTATACAATGCGCCATCTGCGACATTCACAAATTCCTTGCTCGTCTGCGGATTCACATACGCCGACACACCCACACTCATGGAAGTACCATAACATTCACGAGATGCAAACTCCGCCTGTATCCGCTCCGCCACCGTCTTCGCACCATCCGCGCCCGTGCATTCCAGCAGCACACAAAATTCATCCCCGCCCAGACGATATCCCATGTCCGTTCGATCAATACGAACACTACTCTTTATCGCATCCGCCACCGAGATCAATATCTTGTCCCCGATTTGATGGCCATGCGTATCATTACACTGCTTGAAATTATCCAAATCAATCATCAACAACGACAACGGCGTATCCATCTGCCGCGCGCTGGCAATCGCACCCTCCAGATGACTGTTAAACGAACGCTTGTTAAACAGCCCCGTCATACCATCCTTCTGCGCAGCCTCCGCCAATCGCAAATCCACCTGACGTTTCTCGGTAATATCCTTAAACGCCAAAAAGACAATCGTATTCTCCTCCTGCTCCGACTTCAATACACTCGCCGATACATCTGCATGAGCCGATTCCGCAGCATCACCACCAGCAGACAACGTAATATCCGCCAACGTGCCCTGGCCCCGTATAGCGCACACCTTCATCCACTGCTCCATCCGCATCACCGCCGAACCCGTCAAATAATCCTTCAACTCCGCGCCAACCAACGCACCAGCCTCCACACCAAGCATCCGCTCAAGCGAAGGGTTCGCCTCCACAATCACACCCGACGGATAATCCAGCTGTACCATCCCCTCCGCACTCATCTCAAACAAACCACGATACTTCCTGTCCGCTTCCAGACGCTCCCGCTCAATCTCCAACTCATTAAACAAACGAATGAGCTTCGCCTCCATCTCGCCCGTCGAAAAAGGTTTATTGATAAAATCATCCGCGCCCGCACGAACCACATCCACATACGGAAAATCCAGCGGATACCCCGTCATACAAATGATACGTGTCCCCCCCCGCCGCAGCAAACAAACGCTCCACCAACGGAACCCCGTGCAAACCAGGCATCTTCATGTCCGTCACCACCACATGCACACCACCCTCCTCTACCAACGCCAAAGCTGCCTCACCCGTATTCACCACCGTGACATCACACTTCAGGCGCTTTTCAATCACTCCCATCACCAAATCACAAATACTCTCTTCATCATCACACACCACCACACGGTACTTTGAAAATAGCGCGCCCCAATCCGAATTTTCATTCGGAAGTACGATACCACTACGAATTAATCTACTCACGTTTTCCCCAATCCTGCCACGTCAAACCTCAGGCGACAGTATAGTCCCAAGCCAAAATCCAGTCAAGAAATACCACGACGACACAAAAAAGGTAGCAGACCCTACGATCCGCTACCT
>CALAXS010000571.1 GCA_937895305.1 uncultured bacterium | reverse complement strand
TATGTTACTGCGCCGGGGGAACAGCCTTCTCATCTTATCTCTTGGTCCCATTAACTCAAACTGGGGATTACTGAGACCCTGGCCCCGGAAAACGCCACGGTGTTTTCCGAAAAGTTTGACTCCTTTTCCCCTACTTCGTTAGTCTTAGCTTGTGGGCACAGACCCATGGGGTACCTGATGCCCTGTCATCCCGGGACTGCGTTTGAACGTATTCCCTCCAACTGAGGTGGAGTTTCGGTTTATGAAAACATGTTATATCCTTGCCGTATTGACGCTGGTTCTGGCACAGGGCTGCAATACCCTGGCCAGTCAGCCCGAGATAAAGTCGGCGCAAATAAATCCGGCACAGCTGCAGCCGGGCGAGTCTGCCGTCATTACCGTAGAAGTGGTCGACAAGACAGAGATTATCAGCCGGATAGAAGGCGTTGTCCTGGGGAATGCACAACATACGTTCAAACTCCTTGATGACGGTCAGGCACCGGATGCCAAAGGCAAGGACGGTGTATGGACCATGCAGGTGGATGTACCCGCCATGGCCCCTCCAGGCGAATTCGTCCTTGAGTTCACGGCATACCGTTCCGATGGCCTGCCCATCTCTGTTCGCGATAAGTCAGGTAATGTCAAAGACTTAAAAGAGCCACTCCCTGTCGTTATCCGCTATAACCAACCATAAGCGTACTATGAAACCAATCTATGCACACTGTGCCGCGTGGATACGCCTCTGCGCGGTTTTTTGCTGCCTCCCGGTTTTAGCCGCCAATGCGTCCCCGCCCAACATCCTCCTCCTCTCTATCGATACCTTACGGGCAGACCGATTGGGCTGCTATGGCTATGATCTGCCGACCAGTCCGAATATAGACGAACTGGCCCGGACGGGACTCCTCTTTGAGGACGCCATTTGCGAGGTGCCCCTCACAGCACCCTCCATGGGGTCCATGCACACGTCGCGCTATCCCCGGATGAATGGCACCACCCGCAACGGGCTGCGCCTGCCCAAGGAAACCCGGACTATCGCCCAGGCCTTGGAAGATGCTGGCTACCATACTTTTTGTGTGCAATCGAACTGGACCTTGAAGGGGAAGCTCAGTGGCATCGACCGGGGATTTACCGTCTATGACGATGATTTCGAGGAAAAACGCTGGGGGATAATTAAAGGGGAACGCTCAGGACCCCGGGTGACTGAGCTGGCCCTGAAGTATCTGGCAGAGCGGGACGTGACAAAGCCCTTTTTCGGGTGGGTACATTACACGGACCCCCATGCGCCCTATGAGAAACATGCGGGTTTTAATCCTTCCGGTCGTACCTTGCGTATGAAGAAGCGGGAACGGGTCCAGCACAAGTATGATTCAGAAGTGGCCTTTACCGATGATCAGGTGGGGACCTTGCTGAAACAATTGCCCGAAAACACAGTGGTGGTCTTTGTGGCGGACCATGGGGAATCCCTCTATGAACACGACTACCTGGGCCATGGTCGAAAGATTTATCAGGACAATCTCCATATCCCCATGATTATCCAGGGGTTGGGCATTACCCCGGGTCGCAACATAGCACCCGTGCGGGGCATTGATGTGGGACCGACGATTTTGGGGATAGCAGGGCTGGCGAAGGTGGAGGGAATGTACGGTCTGGACCTGCTACAGGACCCCTTGCCTGCGGCACGGCCACGGGTGATAGAAACCTATGGCGGGGCAGTACCGAAAATTCCGGGTGCCAAGTCCATCATGGCGAATACGGGGCCCATGGTGCAGGGTGTTCTCCTGGAGGGATGGAAACTCATCCTGAACGGGGAGCGGGCACCAGAGCTGTATAAGCTGGAAACCGACCCCGGTGAGCTGGAGAACCTGGCAACAACACAGCACGATAAAGTAACCGAGCTGAAGGCCATGGTGTCACAGTGGGATGACCTGACCAGCAAGGGGGAAAGTGGCGGGGGTAGCCTGAGCAAGGAAGACCTGGAAGCCTTGGAGAGTCTGGGTTACATCGAGTAGGCTCAGCCCGTCATCATCATTACAAAGTGCCGGAAGAGATCCGGGTCCAGTTCCTCTTTCATTTCATTGGTCATTATCTTGAGTGCCTCGAACGAGGTACGCGGTTTCTGATGATGGCGTTCTGTGGTGAGAGCATCAAAGATGTCCGCAATAGTAACGATTCGCACCCAGGGCGATATTTCAAGATCCTTGAGTCCATCGGGGTAGCCGGAACCATCCAGTTTTTCGTGGTGGTGCAACACTACGTCCATGGCGATTTCGCCCAGAGTACCCACCCGCGAAAGCAACCGGATGCCTTCCCGTGGATGATTGTGAATCTTCTCCCATTCCTCGTTATTGAGGGGCTTGGTTTTCTTGCGAAGTTCATCGTTTGTTCTGAATTCACCAACGTCATGGAGTAGTGCGCCGTGGGCGAGTTCGCGCAGGGTTGCCTTGTCCTGGTAACCTGCCCGCTGGGCCAGTGCCACGCTGTAGGCCACCACATTAACGCTGTGGGTATAGAGGTAATAGTCCGCGGTCATCTTGCGAAGGAGATGGCCCAGCACAAATTCGCTGGACGTCATGAAATTGACCGTGTGCTGCACTATTTCCTTGCCCTGTTTTACACCGGAACGGGTCAGGGTGCCATCGAGAACTTCTTCCATAACAGCCTGGGCGGAGTCATAAAGGATGGCGCTTTTTCGCTCAGCCGACAGTCCGTCATCACGCAGAATACCGGGAAGCTGGGCTGCCAGATGGCGCTGATATACCTTCTGCTGGTCTTTGCGAATGTAAAGATTTTCCACCTTGTTCTGGGAAAGTCGCAGACGTAATGCACGATCAAAGGTAGCGCCTTGCTGGCAATAGAGCAGGGCGGTATCCTGATCGCCCGGGCGGATGTAGAGGTCAAAATCCGGGGTGATATCTCGTCGCAAGGATTCCAGATGCACAGGAAAATAAGACGCCCCATCCAGTTCAATACTGCCGTCTTCTGCTGTAGGTGTATTCGACACAGTTACTTACTCCACAGAATATTACTTTAATGTCCTTACCTGTTGTACCAGAAAATGCAGGGGCTGTGCATCCTTGGTTGCGAATTGGTGTCCCATGGGGTACACTTTAGTGACGGGGATATGGGTGGGATAAACGGGGCTGAAGCCCCGGATGTGTCCACCACGTTTCCGGTATTGAACTAAGGCTATAGCATCGGGGAAGTACCATGCCTCAGTATCATCATTATTTAGTATCGCGGGGTGAGGTGCCCTATATGCACCTGCGGCGGGACAGCTCCCGTGAGCCCCTGCTGTTCCTGCATGGTTTCGGGGTGGAACCTGCAAACTACTGGCCTTTTCTGGACCAGTTGCGTATCCGCTACGACATTATTGCCCCGTCCATGTTGGGCATCAATATCTATCATCCTGCGCCACACAACATCTCGGAATATGTAGATCTCATCCACGAGTTTCTGGAAGGGATTGAGTTTGAGCCCAATGTCATCGTAGGACATTCACTGGGTGCAGCGACCACGTTTGCATTGAGCCAATCGTTGGAAGTGAAAGCAGTTGTGGGTATCAATCCGCTTATGCCGGTGAATTACGGGTTCCGAAAATTCTTTCGCAAGACCATGAGTATGGGTGTGCGCGCGTTGCGCCATGAGGGTTTCGACAGCTTTGTGCCCAAGGTTATTCTGCCCTATGCGTTAAACGTGGCCAAGGGCCGCAAAGACATCCAGGCACTGGTAAAAAATATCAGCAAGTATGAGTTTGATGATGAGCATGATGAACCGTTGCATATAGAGACACCAGCACTCATCATTCAGAGTACCAGCGATGAACTATTCAAACTCACAGCATCGGCGGAAGAAATAATTGATGAGCGTTTTGACGATTATGAAATTCAGCGGGTGAACCATTACCACGATTATCCGTTGCTGGAACCACGCGACGCCGCAACACGGGTTAAGCAATTTTTAAAAGAGCGCACCTCTTCTTCTTACGTGGCGTAACCGGGAACCGCGTTCTATTTAATCGCGATTTTATACTCTTCCTTGTTGATGTGTACGTTGCCCTTCTCCCCCAGAGTTACCACATGGGTTTCCGCTTCCATAGTGTGGCCGGGTTTGGCAGCACCTTCCAATGTAATGACGGTCAGGAATTCCATGTCCCCGGCTTTTTCTGTGGTAGACGCCTTGAGATGCCACTCGTCAGGCTTGTTTTTGTACCAATCGTGAATCGGGGTGTCGTATTCGTTGGTCTGGGAGAGCTCCAGATTCTCCGGCATTAGAAACTGTACCTGTGCCGAAGGAACCGTAACCTCATTCTCACCCAAGGTAAAGGTCGTCGGGCTGTGTAGCAACCAGGTGAAAGTGGAAGCTTCAGGTGCCTCAAGAATGTCGTGAATGATGAGGTAATCGGGTTTGATAAACAGGATACGACGGGTCCAGCGATCAAGATTTTCATAGGCTTCCCCGGCTTCACCCACCGCTACATCGTACTGGGCCGTTGTCTCGAACGCAGTAATACTACCCTTCGCCAGGGCGCTGTGCTTGTACTGGCCTTCCCCATTGACCAGGATGGCATTGTCCGACTTGGTCTCCCAGATCCATTGGGTATGGTGGGGGCTGCCATGAATATCACGCACACCACTTCGAATAAATACAGGCACGTTATTCACATTGAGCAAGAAACTGTTTTGCGCGTTATACCCATGGCTTACCCGACCGAAAGGGCTACTCTTCATGTGCACCTGAATGTTCTTGTTCCCATCCAGCAGGTTCGTGTTCATGGCTACAAGACCCGTGTCCGCAAAGAGGCGGCTGGTGGGCAGGTCCGTGGGTGGCTGGGCCGCTACCCCCTGGGCACGACTGGCAAAAAGAAAACCGAGCCAGCCCATGTCCTCCAGATTCCCACCCGTCGCTTCCGAATACCATTGCCAGTGGCTGTTCTTCGCACTGGCAGCAAGCATGGCCAATAAATTACTACTGCCGCTGGACCCGGACTTTATCGCCTGGTCGCCGAAGGCACCCCGCTTGGTGCCGGGGGGTGTGGTGTAGAGTGCGAAGTAACCCGTCTCGCTAAAGAAAGGCTTATCAAAGACATTGATGTCGAGAGCCGAGTCCGAGACCATGGCCCACCACATAAAACGGTTCAGGTACGATGCCCAGTAGGCCGTGCCCTCGTGCCATCCTCCGCCAGCACCGCCCCAGACGGGATAACAGGTGTAGAAAATGGTCGTCGAATAATCAAGCCAGGTACCCGCATCGGGGATGGTGTCATGGAAGGCAATACCGATTTCACCGAGGAAATGCCATGCGCGATTGGAGTGGCTCGCGTAAGGGCTCCACAGATGCTGTCGACCCTGGAGATGCTTAAAGCAATCTTCACCGCGCACTTTCATCACCGCCACAACCTTCGCACGGTCCGCTTCACTGAGGTAGTCGTAGGCCCAGGTGTAGGCGCGGGAAGGCCAATAGAGCAACGGCATGGCCGCTTCATCATTATAGTTGTACTGGGTTGAACCCTTGGGGTCCCAGGCCATACACGCCAGCAGCAATTCACGGGCACCGGCACCATACTTCTCCTCGCCTGTCATACGCCAGGCGAAGGCCAGCTTGGCAGCACCCTCGGCAACGCGAATTCCGTGCTCGCGATTGCCCCACCATATTTTTTTCCAGACTTCCCCCTTGCGCTCTGTACCCTCCGGATACAAGGGTGGCTCAGACGTATCCGGCATATTGGCCAGCACCGCATCTGCAATGGCGATAGTTTTTTCCCAGTATTCTTTCAGGGCACCTTTGCCCAGTTCCTGGAGTTCGGGAATCTCTTCCGGACGCAGAAAGAGCCGGGGGTGTTCCTTCGAGATACGCGACTGAAGCTGACGCTGGGTCGGCTTGGCAAATTCAGGCGTATCAATGGCAATGGTGAAGCTACGTGTACTACTCCAGTTGGAGCTTTCCCCACCCGATTTCAGTGCACGATAACGCCAGTGGTACGTGCCCGGCTTGAGCGACTGATACGGCACATAGGACGACCACCGGGTCTCCTGTTCTTCATAGACCACGGTAGAAAAATCCGCGTCACTGGCAATCTGCAAACTGTACGCCGCTACATCCCGCTCCGGGCTCCACACGAAGGCCGGCGGATTCACCGATACCGTGCTCTCCGTTGCCGGGCGATAGCCCCAGGTTTCTGCCGTCGCAGGGCGTTCCTTGAGTTCAAAGTCCGCGGCCAGGACCGGGAACGCAATCCCAATCAACAGTGTACTGATCCAGACGAGTCGCAATGCCATAAGGAGCTTCCTTATTGTTGTCTAAAGGGCTTTACATTCTATCCGCTTGAGACGCGGATATCCAGTAAGGAACGCATCGTGCTCATGCATCCCCAGTTTAAGTCATTGCTATA
>CALAXS010000570.1 GCA_937895305.1 uncultured bacterium | reverse complement strand
TGATTCTTGTATGTATGTGATTGTTTTTGTATAATTCGTCTTGTCATTGGGGTACAGGATGTATATACGGAGGCGTCATGGATAAAATTCTCACAGTGAATAATGTCGCAGAAGTCCTTCAGGTCAAGCCCATCACGGTTCGTGAGATGTTTCGGGAGAAGCGTCTGCGTGGATTTAAGGTAGGCAAAGCCTGGCGCACAACTGAAAAGATGTTACAGGAAGACATTGCAGCACTCGCTCGCGGTGAATCCCCTGAATCACTCCCCCATCCTGGCAGTCCCCCCGCAGCACGGGTACGCCCGGCAGGCAAGCCCAGCCAAGGGACTGATACGGTAAGCGATGCAGAGGCCACACCAGCTAAAGCAGGTACCACGAAAAAAACAGCCCGGAAAAAAGCGGATGAGGACGATAATCAGGCCATGCTGTTTTAAGTAGCAGGGTAAATATCCCGGTATCGATTGTTCGCATTACAATAAAAATGCCCGTCTCTTCTTTGACTTGATCTGCCTTATCTTCGTATCATGCTCTACTCGTGAACTACTCAATCCAGGCGGGGAGCCTTATGGGAAAAATTATTGCCATTGCCAACCAAAAGGGCGGTGTCGGAAAAACTACAACAACGGTGAATCTTGCAGCGTGTATGGCTGCAGCAGGTAAACGAACGCTGCTGGTTGATCTGGATCCCCAAGGCAATGCAACCCAGGGCGTGGGTATCGACAAAAATGCGCTGGAAGCTTCGCTCTATGAAGTTCTTGTCAATGAAGTTAATGCCGCTGATCTTATCCAGGCGACCCAATGGGAAAACCTGTGGGCACTTCCCACGAACCGTGAGTTGGTCGGCGCAGAGATAGAGCTGGTTGAAGTGGAAAAGCGCGAATTCAGATTACGTACCGCGCTCCAGGCTATCCGCGAGCAGTACGACTACATCTTCATTGATTGCCCTCCTTCGCTGAGTCTCCTTACCTTGAACGGCCTGGTAGCGGCTGATGGCGTTCTTATCGCGCTGCAATGTGAGTACTATGCGCTGGAAGGGCTGAGTGAATTATTGCAGACCATCATGCTGGTACGGGATAACCTGAACCCGAAGTTGTCGGTCAAGGGTGTTCTCCTTACCATGTATCAGCATACGAATCTGTCCAAACAGGTCATGGAAGATGTACGGGAACATCTGGGTGACCGGGTATATGAGACTATCATCCCCCGTAATGTCGCCTTGAGTGAGGCGCCCAGTTTTGGTCAGCCCATTATCTATTACGATTTAAAAAGCGTCGGTGCGCAGGCCTACCTCGCGTTGACCAGGGAGATTATTTCGCGTGGCTAGTGCAGCGAGAAAAAAAGGATTGGGCAAGGGCCTGGGTGCGCTTATTGGCTCAAGCGGCCTCAACGAAAAAGAGGCAACGGGTGCCGGCACAGTCAAGGCAGCAGCACTTTCTGATGGTGCTGTGCTTATCGAACTGGACCCGACCACTATCAAGCCCAACCCCAAGCAGCCCCGACGTCAATTTGATGAAGAAGCCCTGGACGAACTGGCGGCCTCTATCAAAAAAGATGGTGTACTTGAACCTGTAATCGTACGCAAGACGGGCGATGACTATGAATTGGTGAGTGGCGAACGTCGGGTACGGGCCAGCATAATCGCGGACTTCCAGTTGGTCCCGGCCATCTGTCGCACCTATTCAGACAGTGACATGCTGAAACTGGGTCTCATCGAAAATCTTCAACGGGAAGACCTGAATGCCATTGAAACAGCACATGCCTATGAAGAATTGATACAGGAATTTAAATGGACCCAGGAACAACTGGCAGATGAAGTCGGTAAAAAGCGGGCGACCGTCACCAATACCCTGCGACTTCTCAAGTTACCGGAGCCTGTACAGGCTATGGTTGCTGAAGCTCAGATGAGTATGGGCCATGCCCGTGCATTGTTGGGTATCGACAATCCGAACACAATCCATACACTGGCCCGCAAGGTGCTGAACAAGGGGCTTTCTGTACGTCAGACGGAGCAGATGGTGAGTGCGCATAAAGAAGGGCTTGGTAAAAAGAAGACTACCAAGGCTGACCCGGTTAAAGACCCCAACATTGTAAAACTGGAAGACGATCTTCGTCGAGCTCTGGGCACCAGGGTCGCGCTGAAATCCCAGTCGCAGGGCAAGGGGAAGATTGAAATTGACTATTACAGCCTGGATGAACTGGAGCGCTTGCTCGCTATCCTGAATCCGGGTTCCTGAGCCTGGGTCTATCCCAAAACCATTACGCTATCGAGGAATTATCAATGATAGACATTCGTATACTCCGTGAAAATCCTGA
>CALAXS010000569.1 GCA_937895305.1 uncultured bacterium | reverse complement strand
GGACCACACTGCATCAACAAATCCACGATCGCAAGGTCCGGCACAAAATCCCCAAAACGCTGCGGATACTCCGGGCCACGCCACGCCTGCAACACCAGCTCAATCCCCGCCTCCGCCAACGCCTCCCCATCCAGATACACCTCCAGCGCATACGCACCACTATAATACTGTGTGCCCCCCACCGCCTTCACCAGGTGAATCAAACGCTCCGTCGCCACACCCGGCACATCCAGCGACGATGCATAGACTATCTCCGTCTCAATCCCCAACGCCCCCACCCAATACGCCAGCATGTGCCGATTCAAATCATTCAGATGCACCCATTTCCGAGCATAACAATCCTGCAAAAAATCCTTATGTAATTTCCAATACGGCGAAGCCCCATACGCCTGCTCCAAACTCCGGAAATGCTTCCGCGCCCAACGCCCGTCCCCGCCAATCACCACTTCATCCAGCGTCTGCCCCAACCCATGCCCAATCGGCACCGTCAACACCTGCGCCCCCTGCGACGACTTAATCTTGTTCCGGTTCTGCCACCCCCCCTTGTTAAACTGTATGTTGTCCAACACCACAAAAACATCCGACCGCGCTATCTTCTCAAAATAACGCAGCCACGGCAGATAATGAAGTTGATGTATTCCGACCAGCATAGGTGAACAGACTAGCACGCGACCCCCACATCGGTACAACTACACTACGTGCTGTCGCCTATTGATTTTCGTTAAGCGTGAGCTTCGCCCACATAGCGGTCAAAGGCTTCATTGGCCAAGGTGTTGAGTTTATTACCTGATGCTTCAGCCATACTGACGAGAGCGGCGTGTATATCCGGTTCTGTGCGCACCTGGAAGACACCGGAGAACATGGTGCCCGGTTCAACACCCTCTTCCTTACATTGTGCCAGATAATCGTCAATCGCCAGGTGAAACTCTTCCCGGAATTCTTTTATGGATTCACCGTGAAATGAAATCGTGTCCCGACCTGCGCGAATAACACAAAACAGAATGTCATCTTTATCCGAATACGCAGGCTTTGCCGTATAGCCCTTGTACTCCATTACATTGTTCTTGCTCATCATCTGCTTCTACCCGGCGACCTGCTGCCGCTTCAGCAACTCCTGCCGAATCTTCTTCCGCGTTAAACGTTGATCCATGATCCCCGACAACACAGGCCCCGCTTCTTTCTGCTCCACCACCAGCAAAAACTCAAAGCCCGCCTCCTGCATCTTCTTCATCGCCTTCGAAAGCTTACCCCCCGGCTCCACCGTTTCCCCCAAGGACTGCGCCACATCCCCGGCCACCAGCCACTGCCACGTATCCTGCTCCGAAAAAATCTCCTTCAACGCCGTCAACGTAATCACCCCCGACACCACATTATCCTTATTCACCACCGGCAACACCGTGCGCTCCTGATTCGAAAACGTATCAAAGACCCGCGTAACCGGTTCCGAAGCATGAATAGACAACACCTCCGTCTCCATCACATCCGCCACCGTCAACGTAGCCACCACATCCTCCTCCGTCACATTCCGCCCAATCTCATCTGCAAGATGTATAGACCACTTAATCAACGCCGGACCCACCAACTGAATACAAAACGTCGTCGCTGTTATGGTAAACACCACCATATCCCCCAACATCATCCCATCATCACCGATAGGCACATTGTTCAAATGTTGCCCCGCCAAAATCGAAAGTCCCACCGCAATACCCCCCTGGGCAAACAAACCCATCCCCGTATACTTCTGCACCACCGGCTCCGCACCCGCCGCCCTCGCACCCACATAAGCACCCGCCATCTTCCCGCCCGTACGCCCCACAAGATACAACCCCACAACACCCCACAACCACAGCGGCATCCCCGACAGGTTGAGCCGGGCACCCACCAGTACAAAAAACAGCACATAGATGGGCGTCGAAAAAGAACGCACCACCTTAAACAATTCCGCACTACGCCGCGGTGCCAAATTCGTCAACGTCACCCCAAACGCCATGGTCGTCAAAATCACATCCATATCCGCCAGCAACGCCAACCCGATATCCAACAACAAGATGCCCACCGCAACCGCCAGGCTCTTCTCCGGGTTATTCAACCAATCAAATATATACCGGAAAATCAGCCCCGTTATAATCCCCAGCACACACGCCCCGCCCAGCTCCACCCCAATATGCATCATCACTTCCATCACCGCAACATCCTGCCCCGTCAAGACCTGGGCCACGCTCGTCCCAATCCCATACAACGCCATGGCCAGCGCATCATCCAGCGCAACAATGGCTATCAACGTCGTCGTCAACACCCCCTTGCCCCGATACTCCCACAACACATCCACCGTACTCGCCGGGTCCGTGGCCGATGAAATCGCACCAAACACAAAACCTGCCGCGATGGACACAGGCCAATCCGCCCCCACAAAATGCACTGCAATCCCTACCGGAATCCCCACCAGGAAAAAAGCACCCAAGCCCTCACCCAACAATATGGCCGCAAACTGCTTCCCATACTTCGTGAAAATTTCCTTATGCAGCTCACCCCCCACCAGGAACCCGATAATGGCCAAGGCAAACAAATTCAACGACTGCAGGTTTTCCATGTCCGACGTCGACACCAGTCCAAGCCCGCTCTGCCCGATAATCAGCCCCATCACAATGTACCCCACCACCTGCGGCACACGAAAACGCTGAAACAACGTCGCGCCCAACGTACCGCCAAAGATAGCCGTACCCAATACCAACAAGGTACTTGTGCTGATGCCTTCCACGCCCTACACCCCCTGCGTTAGAATCTTGTACGCAGCATCAACATCCCCGGCATCCAACAACGCTTCCCGCACCGCCTGCGATTTCATCAAGGTGCTGATGGCCGCCAACGTCTTCAGATACTGCGCGTGCTGGTCTGCCCTCGCCGCTACCATACACACAATCCGCACCGGCTGATCGTCCAGTGATTGATAGTCCAGGATATCGCATTCATTAATCCCCACAGCCACCACCAAATCCTTCACCGACGCCAACCGCACATGGGGCACACCAATACCACTACCAATCCCCGTGCTCATCAAATTCTCCCGCTCAAAAACCTCCCGCTTCAACTCCTCCCTATCCGCCACCTCCGGTGCCGCAGCCAGACAATCGATCAACGCCTCCAACGTCTCATTCTTCGTCTTGCACCCCAGCAACTTCACCCGCTCCGGCTTCAACACATCCCGCAACGAAACCGTGTCCGTACGCACCGCCTGCTTCGGACTCTTCAACCGCTCATCCACCCACCGCTCAATCTCCGTACGCTTGAACCGCCACGTCGTACCCAGCTTCCCACACGGAATTTCGCCCTTATTCGCCCAATCATAGACCGTTCGCTCCGATACGCGAAGATAGGTAGCCACTTCCTCAATCGTCAATATATCGTGGTCCGCTGTCATCATATACCTCTATTTGCTCTAAATGCGCCTGTTTTCCCGATTATCTATCTCCCCGCATAATACCACGCCATCCGCGAAATTTGCAAGCAAACAGCATCGCTGTGCCTTCTACGCTCCAAAGCGGGGTGCCTCTACACCTTGGAGCACAAGGACCCATCTTTCCAAACACCAACAGTCATGCTATACTCAATCAAGAACCGAAGTACCCTACCCAAGACCAGGGAGAACGGCATGCCCACCTACGAATACCACGCCATACGTGCCGAAGACGATATCGAGAAATCTTTCGTTGGCGGTGTCGTCATTGCCAAAGACCGACACGACGCCAAGGCCAAACTCCGCGAACAAGGCCTCAAGGCCACCATGCTCAAAAAAGCACGCGGACTCATGGCCGTCATCAAATGGCTCGACGCGGACATTCGATAGCCCAAGAGTAATACATAGAATCCAAAGGGGTCTCCATGGAATTAATACGCTTGATTTTAAACGGGATCTTTCAGGGGTATCAGTCAATCATCGGTTTGTTTATTGATGCATTGGTGGAATTCCTGAGACTCATCATCATTTTCCCGTAGGTGTTTGTAACTTCTGATTGATACAGAATAAACACGCTG
>CALAXS010000568.1 GCA_937895305.1 uncultured bacterium | reverse complement strand
TTCTTTTTCTAATTATTTCAAAAAATTTGATTTTGTTAATTTTTCATTAAAAAACACAATATATTGTGCTTACTGGGATCTTTCGGGAAATTTCGAGGTATGCCTTGTGCATGAGGGTTTAGCCCCGGCTCCCACCAAAAAACTGCGTTGCTGAGTAAGTTTTTCTCATAACACCCTGGATAATTCACCCCTAAAAAACGACTAAGCTCCTAACCTAAAAGTGCTTAGACCCTCCTCAAACAATACTTACTCCACCCGCAACAAAGAAGTGACAATATTCACTTCCGCCAGGGCATCCTCCAAACGTGCTTCCGCTGCTGCACATGTGGGTCCACAACCCAATATAAAGCCCGTTTTGTCCCGCGAATAGAGATCTATCGCATGCCGATGGGTATCCCCGGTTCGACTGTGGCACTCCACCGCCACAATCCCCGGCAAAGCCATAGCAGTCTCCACCCCTTCAATGGCTTCCACCATCCCCGAGCGCGGCTGCAACCAGACCAGGGCCGCCGCCATGGAACGATTGGCACGCTCCATTACCAACCGTGCTCCTGCACAACACATACAGGCTGAGATCAGGTTCAGGCCCATCCCCGCCCGAAACAAGCCCGGTAAACTCACATCCAATACACCACTGGCTTCTACCTGCACCAGCACAACATCCTCCCCCTGCACACTGAACTCAAAGACCACCGGGCCCCACCCTGGTGGCTGTAGCTGTGCTGCTTTTCGCGAATACGACACCATCTTCCGGTACAACCCACCCGCAACAACACCATCACACCCCGCCGGAAGTACAAAACGAAAGGGCACCGCATAAGGTCGATCCATGCAATCCACCCGCACCACACCCAGCGAAATATAATCACGGCCCTGTTGAAAGCCTATTACCTTATACGTACTCCCCGGAAAACTGCCCCGAATGATGCTCGCCCCATCCAGACTGTGTCGACGAACCTGCGCCAATAACAACGATAAATCCGCTGGAAAGTTTAAGCGCCCCACCAATACATTGGCCGTCTCTGCTGTAGTAGACACCACCACATCCCCGGTAATGCGCTCCAACACTGCAAGGGCCTCCTCTTCTGTCGTTACACGGAATGCAGGCACAACCGGGATTCCCTGTCCCTGTAAGGCCAGCAGGGGCTCAGCCTCGCCACGCCAGCACAACGTAGGCAATCCAAGCTGTCGTTGCGCCTCCAGCACAGCACCCGCTACCTGAGCGCTCCCCGCCCAGATTCCCACACATCCCTCCTCCAATGCCGTTGCCGCCAGGCCCACAGCATCCCAGTCCCCTTCCAGGCATATTGTCTCAAAGCCAGCAGCCTCTGCTCTGGACCGTTCCTCAGGCAGAATTTCTGTATGTCGTACCAATAGGAGTTTTTTACCCATGCAAAACAGCATAGCATTATTTTAGTACGACGGACATAACCTGCCTGTTCACTTGTGCTACGCTGTAGCCCTTACTGTAATCACTTTCACCGTTTAAAGTGAGATGTGCATATTGCATGAAGCATGGATGTATATAGCCAATATGAATCAACCAATACGACTCCAATACCTTGATTTTACACGCGGACTGGCTGTTTTTTTCATGGTGATGCAACACGCCATACTGGTCCATGAGCAATATGCTGGTGAGGGAGATGGTATTCTGGGGCCTTTGTTCCTCGTCCTTGGCACCGCACCCGCTGCACCCGTCTTTATGTTCATTATGGGCATCTTCCTGGCTCGTGCATTAGAGGGCGGACGACGGGCTATTGCATGGCGGGGTCTGAAACTACTTTTCCTCGGCTATGTCCTCAATTTGCTGCGCTTCACTATACCCTTAAGCCTCGCCGTTGCCGCTGGTGAAGTGCTACCCCAAGAGAATGCACCATGGACATTGTTTCAGGAAGTAGACATTCTACAATTGGCAGGTCTCTCTTTTATCATTACATCCATACTCCCCAGGGCCAATTCCCGCGCCATACTCCCTTTTATCATTCTAATTACAATGCTGGTCTCACCCCTGTTATGGCAGCATTTTGGTGACAATCCCTGGACAGCACCCCTCTGGGGAACCCAATCCCATGTTTCATTTCCATTCTTCCCATGGGTTATTTATCCCCTGTTAGGCATCTACATGAGTCCCATCATGATGAAGCTTCCAACCCGCCCTGAGTTTGGAAAACAGCTTATTGTCATGGGGTGCCTCATGCTCGTTCTTTGCGCTGTAAGCTATGCCTGGTTCCCCGTAGGAGATTATCACCGGAGTGGTGCAGCAATAAATACTGGCATCATGGGTTTCGTCGTGC
>CALAXS010000567.1 GCA_937895305.1 uncultured bacterium | reverse complement strand
CATGACCCGCGCTGAATTTGATGCGGTCTTCCCGAAAGAATTCTGGCGCGAGGTTGTAGACCGTATTGCCAAAGAAGTGCCCGACACCCTCCTGCTCGCTGAAGCTTTCTGGCTCATGGAAGGGTATTTTGTACGCACCCTCGGTATGCACCGGGTCTACAACAGTGCCTTCATGAACATGCTTAAAATGGAAGAAAACGGAAAGTACCGCGATACCATCGCGAACGTTCTCGCCTTTAGCCCGGAGATCCTGCAGCGTTTTGTTAATTTCATGAATAACCCCGACGAAGAAACTGCGGAGATGCAGTTTGGTAAAGGGGACAAGTACTTTGGTGTAGCCACCATGCTTGTGACCATGCCCGGTCTGCCCATGCTGGGCCATGGTCAGATCGAGGGATTCACCGAAAAGTACGGCATGGAATACCGCAGGGCTTACAAAGATGAATCTATCGATAAGGACTTGCTCCATCGTCATGAGCGCGAAGTCTTTCCGCTCATGCGGCTTCGTCGCCTCTGGAGTGGCGCACTGAACTTCGCCCTCTACAATTTTATGACGGGCGATGGCAGCGTAAACGAAAATGTATTTGCCTACTCCAACCGTGCCGGGGACGAGCGAGGTCTTATCCTGTTCAACAATGCCTTTACCTCTACCGAAGGTACCGTGCAAACAGCAACTGCTATCAACCGTGGCGATTCAGAGCACCCGAACCTGCACTACCCGAGCCTGGGTGAAGCGTTGGCCCTTAATCCGGATGAGCGTTGCTATTACATTGTGCTGGACCAATGTAGCGGTCTGGAATTTCTTCACTATGCGCCCGGTTTAGTGCGTTATGGCCTGAGCCTTCCCCTTGAAGGATACCAATGCCACGCCCTTATCCACTGGCACGAGGTGATTGATCAGCATGGTTCCTGGGGCAAGCTTCACGGGCAACTGGCAGGCAAAGGCGTGCCCAGTGTGCGCGATGCCTATCAGGAGATGCATCTCGCACCGATTATTGAACCCTTCATCGACTTGATACATGGCCCCCGCATAGATCGCCTCCTGGCGGATCAACCCAATGAGAACGATTGGGAGCTTCTGGAACGGACCCTCCGTGGATTTCTCGATGCAATAACCCACTTCATCAAGGCACCTGCACTCCATGAAGATGCGGTCGATTCAATCATGACAGACGTGGAGACCGTGTTGGATTGTCTGAGTATGGCCCTCAAGTGGAAACTCTATCCCGAAGCCAGGACGTTCTTACAGCATGGTTTTCCGAAATTGGAAGAAGAACAGGCCAAATTCTGGCGCGTGCCCCTTATGAGTGCCCTCCTCCATCGTATCGGTGTCGCCGCCCATCCCGATGGGACTACGGATGAAATTGAATGTACCAGTGGTGCATGGCTCCATGAATGGTTCCTGGTGAAGCATCTGGGGCAGGGATTAGCGACCATGGAGACCGTGCCAGAAAATGCCTTTGCCGATGCCCATTTGACCCGCATAGTCATTGCCCACGGTGAACGCATTATGCAATTGCCGGAGGCCATCTGGGGGCCGAGCCTGACGACCCTGTTTCGCGATCAGGATGTGCAGGCCTACCTGCAGGTCCATAGTTTTAGTGGACGCAGCTACATGAACAAAGAGCAGTTGGAACGTATGCTCTATACTATCTACCTGACGCGGGTGTTGCAGGCAAACCCGCAGACCGCCAGGGAATCGGATACCTTCATGCTCGTGCTGGATGAACTGCATACACTCTGTCATGTGGCCGCAGATGTAGGCTATGATCTGGAACGTTTTCTAAAAGCGATTAAATAATCGATAATGATGTGTTTAAACGGAGTCCCGATTTTGTTACTCGTTCCCAAGCTCCAGCTTGGGAATGCATATACCGAGGCTCAGCCTCGGAAATTGATGGCTACCAATAGGAACTAGAACTATGTTGTTACGGAATATTCTTTGTACAGTTATTTTAGGCCTTGTAATGACTACCAGTGCATTGGCGGATCCCGTCATTATCGCTCACCGGGGGGCCAGCGGCTACCTGCCCGAACATACCCTCGAAGCCTATACCCTGGCCCATGCACTGGGTGCGGACTACATCGAGCAGGACGTGGTCCTCACGAAAGATGGGCACTTCATCTGTCTGCATGACATTCACCTGGAGAGCACGACCAACGTGGAAGAGGTCTTCCCCGACCGCGCAAGGGAAGACGGTAATTGGTATGCCATCGATTTTACCCTCGCTGAAATCAAGACCCTCCAGGCACACGAACGTCTGGATAAACGCTTCCCAAAAGATAAAAGTGACTTTGAAGTACCCACCTTTCGCGAAGCCGTTGAGCTGATTCAGGGCCTCAATGCATCCCGTGGCAAAGATGTAGGCATTTACCCCGAACTCAAAGGCCCCGCCTTTCACGAGAAGGAAGGTCAGCCAGTAGAAGAAAAGCTCCTGGCTATCCTGGCGGAGTACGGCTATGAAGGCCCTGATGCCAATGTCTTCGTCCAATGCTTCGAGACACCCCCCCTCCTGCGTATTCGCAAGGAACTGAATTCAGAGCTGCCCCTTATTCAACTCATCAGTGGAAACAAGATTCAGGCACCCCTGCTCACGGATGACGGCCTGAAGAACGTAGCGACCTACGCCAATGGCATCGGCCCTGACAAGATGCTGCTGAAGAAGTACCCTGATCTCGTGCAAAGGGCCCATGATAACGGCCTTGAGGTACACCCCTACACCATCCGTCGTGATGCCGTAGCAAAACCCTACAAAAACACCCAGTCCGAGATTAAGAGTTACTTTTACCAGCTCAAGGTAGACGGCATGTTCTTCGATTTTCCCGACGATGCCGTTCGCGTAATTCGCCAGCACGCTCAGGACGCCAAAAAAGAAGAGAAGAGCGAGTAAGCCCTTCCCTAAAATCCTCGTTCCCATGCTCTGCGTGGGAATGCATACATCGGCGCTCTGCTCCGAAAAACTGTTGCGCTCAACTCGAAATACTACTACTTTAGTCCCGACTCGGGCTAAGCATGCTGACGCGGAGATTCCTGCCTTCGCAGTTAGGATGACAAGCAGGGCACTACTTCTTTCCCCTTACTTCTTCAGCGACTTACCCCAAATTTTCACGTTGTCATAATGCCCTTCATCATCGAAGGAACCCAGGCCGATGGTGCCACTGGAGAAATGCTTGTCCACCGTCGTCATTACAGGCTTGTCCATATCGTCAAAAAAGACTTCGATACTGCCCGATTCAACATCCCGCTTCACACGGATATGATGGTAGCCCTGACTCCACTTGGTGCCGTCCGTACGCTTCTTGGCGATAGATACCCGCGGCTCCCCATTCACCAGGAAGATAGAGTTGGCATGGTCATCCGCTACCGATGCGAGGTGTACATAGTAAAAATGGGAATCGTCCTGCTTGCCAAAGAACAGGCACATATCCCGGTGGCCATATTCACGCCCTGTCTGGCGCCCCTCAAAATCCAGGACGAAATCACCTACATCCAAATCCTTGATCCAGGCAATGCGCACCGGAGACCGTACTTCCGGTTCATAACTACAATCTTTCCCCAGATCCAGAATCGTGCGGTCACCATCCTTAGCCACGGACCACCCCTCAGGACACGTGGGCTCCCAACGCTCCATGCCCTTATCGAAGCTATCCTCAAAGAGCAGCGGCATATCACTGGGCACGTCTTCTGCCTGGGCAAAAGGTATTCCTGATACGAGTGTCAGACATAGCAAAAGCGGGAATAATCGGTTAACCATGAATATCTCTCCTGTAATTCGAATAGTCGATTACAGGCAGTGTAAGGGGCGAAACATCAGATTGGCAAGTTGGCATCCATAAAAAAAGCCCCGTCCTGTGCGGAAGGGGCCAAAGAGAATTGTGTTGTGTCAGAGAACTAATTGCCCGGTGCCCGTGCACCACCACTACCCAACCGATAAATCTTCACGTCCATAAGCCCTGAAGTGGGGTGGAGCTCGCGTATGGCCGCTTTGGACAAGTCAATGACCCGATCATCAATATAGGGACCACGGTCGTTCAGTTTTACGATGACCGAACGGCCATTGTCGGCGACTACGAGAAAATAATCCCCGAATTCACCATCCAGCATGGCGCAGGTCAGTGCTGTGTCGTCCAACGTGTCGCCAGAGGCGGTCAAGGTGCTGCTGCTGGACACCGTATAGTATGAGGCCTCACCTTCATTGAAAGGTGTCAGCGGCTGCTGCGATAGTAATACGAGTGCTATTAGTTCAATCATGGTTTTTTTTATCCTGCATTTTTTAGGTCTAT
>CALAXS010000566.1 GCA_937895305.1 uncultured bacterium | reverse complement strand
TTATCCCCATCGGCAAGAATGTTATCGGGAAGAAAGTCAGCATGGATAAGGCCATAGACTTCCTTGCTCTGGCCTACCTGTTTTAGCAAACCCTGGAGCACCATACGCGCTTTTTGGATTTGGGTGCGCTGCTTCGCCGTGATAACCGGATGTTCCCAGAACCGTCCCCACAAAGGTTCATCCCCAAGCAGCCCGTTGGCATCCCAGGCGTGACGGGTAAAGCCATCCGGTGGCGACCACGCTTCGCTCTGATTGTGCAGCCGCCCCGCCAGTGCGCCGAGCTTGTGGTAGCGTTCACAGAGTTCGGGCACCACGCCCTTTTCCACACGGCCCAGGTGGTCGAAAGAAGTACCCGGCAACCAGTGCACCATAGAGCATTGACGCGGTGCAGCCACCGATGCATCACGGACGGTAGCAAAGGACTCACCCGACAGGGACGGTACAATCTCTGGACAATCTATACCCGCATCATTCAAGGCTTCCATCCAGGTCACCTCGGATTGAAGTTCCGCATCGCTATGATACCCCGCGCGATGAATACGCATGACGGTGGGCCTACCGTCTTGAGGGGTTACTTTATAAACCGTGTTCTCGCGATGCTTCAGCAGTTCAAGTGCAGCACCTTCGATACCCCATTCCTTGAGTGCTTCTGTGGCGAGAGCGCGAATATTTATCAACTCGTCCGAATCTTCGTCTGTGAGAGTGCCATAGATCAAATCGTTGAAATTGTTCACGAGCCAGATGCAGGCATTCTCGAAGCGTTGGAGTATTTCATCACTCAGTGCCCGGTCCATGAGAAGACCGGGCTTGAACTGGAGGACCGATTCGTCAAATCCGGCGGCGATGGCCCAGATGCCATTTTCGTAGAGGGCCTTCATCATGCCATGGCCGGTGTTGGAATCGGAAAATTTCAGGCCAAAAACCAGCCCTTTTTGCCGAATTTCTTCAAAAAATGGGAACCGGGGTTTGATGCGTTCCAAACCAGCACGCAAGTATTCAGCCTGGACCGCCACATTATTCAGGGTCGCTTCACTGGTGGAAAGCTCCAGGGCCTTGAGCGCGACACAGCATCCCACGTCTGAACCGCCAAAGGTGGAAACGTGGCCCCAGCCGTTTTCGTGGAGCCAGTGTCCGGGCTGTTCTTTCATGACCGCAGCAGCCATGGGATAGAGCCCACCGGATAACCCCTTGCCACAGACCAGGATATCGGGCTCCACACCCCAGTGTTCGATGGCCCAGGCCTTGCCACTACGCCCCAGCCCGGTTTGCACTTCGTCCGCAAGAAAGAGGGTGCCGTACTTTTCACAGAGCTTTTTTACTGCAGGTAGATAGCCATCATGAGGCATGCGAAAACCATCGGTCGCAGGGATAATCTCCATCATAACCAGCGCCACGTCTTCTTCTTTCAGGGCTGCTTCCATGGCTTCAAGATCGTTGAAGGGCACCTTGATAAATTCATGGGGGTAAGCGCTGTTGAAAAAGCGGGCGGTCTCGTCGTCGCCTGCGGTACCGGAAAACCCGGTACGCCCGTGGTAGGCACAATCGAGAGCAACGACTTTGCGACGGCCTGTAGCATAGCGGGCAGACTTCACAGCAGCGTCATTGGCCTCACTCCCACTGGCACAGAAGATGACGTATTGCATGTCGCCGGGACAGGATGCGATGAGGGCCTCGGCGAGTTTGGCCTTGGGTTCGGAGGCGAAGTGGTGGTTCCCAATGTCCCAGTGTTGCAGGGCATCTTCCAATACCTTAATCAGGTCGGGGTTGCGATGGCCCAGGTTGAAAGTGCCTCCGTTGATGTGGAGTTCCAGCAGTTCGCGACCGTCCATGTCCCAATAGCGATAGCCCTCGCGACGGTCTGGCACGAAGTCGATACCCCCACCCAACAAGCGCTCCACACGACCGGGATAGACATGGGCGTGGATGGATTGGAGGATGGCCTGTTTTTCGGGGGATGCGTTTTTAGGAGGGGTGAATGCCATGGGGTGTGCCTGTGTGTTTATGGATTGGCTCTATTAAACACTAAAGCGCGGTAGAAGTGAAAGGGAGGGGTGATGGTGAAGTTGTGGCTGCGACGTGGTGGCTGGGATACCGTTGGGGGGATTCCCAATCGAGTTGGGAATGACAGGGGTGTTAGGCTGTTGTAACTGTGTACTTGATTGGACCAAGTTAAGGCAACCGTTTCCCGAGGCGGAGCATGGGAACGAGGGGAGGTATCATGCCTCCACCTTAATGTACTCTAGAGCGCTTTAACAAATTATAGATACGGAGCTGCGTCAGTGAGGACAAGGTTGGCAAGAAACAAAAACGGAGGCATAGCAGGCTACGGTACTGTTTGTGCCCTGGGTCGAAAAGGTGAGCTGGTTCTTCTTGCTGCTATCAAAATACCAGCGTTCGGCTCGGTGCAGGGCGAGTTTTTCGGTCTTCAGGTTCAGGTTATTTCGTTCCGTATTGTCAGTGCCCTTGGAGTCGCCCCCGTTGTAGGACAGGTGTGACCCGGTCATAAGTACGGCATTACAGGGCCAGTAGGACTATGCGACACTCCTGCGACGTTGGACGCGCAGGGCTGCATAGCCCAGGATGGCGATTAGTAACACCAGAATCAGGGGTGAGCTTAACGGAACATTGGACCCGAAAGGTAGTGAGTCGTCGGGGTCAGCAGGGTCGGAGCCTTGGAGGATTTCCGTATAATCGAAGACAGCATCTTCATCACGATCAACACCCATGCGCTGTCCTGCACCTTCGGGTACGGTGGAGAAAGTCAGTCCAGTGCTGGAACCAGCCAGGGCAAGTATCTCGGCCAGGGAGTTACTCACACCATTTACGTCGGACATGAATGGTGTGGCCGACTTGGCGCCACCATCCATGTGGAACCAGCCTCTGGGGTCGCCTCCGTCTATACCCTTGATGATAAGGTCGATTTTCCCGGCATCGGCAAGGTCGATGAAAAGATTGATGAGGGCGAGTTCGTCTACAGTAGGCGTTACTGAACGAACGGTGAGTTGCTGGCCTACTGCTGCGTGTGCGGTGTGGTCCGGTGCAGCGGGAGGAATGGCCATAGCGGGTGCGCCGGGCAGTCCGAGCAGCATATCGAATTCGCCGCCTGCGATGGCCAGGTTAAAGGCCACCATGTCGGCGAGGCGTTGGTCGGTGTTGAGACTGAAGGCGGGCTCGGAGAGGAAACGCATGAGGCCATCGACCACGCCATCGTGAACGAGACCAAAGCCAGCACGACTCACGAGGCCCTGGTTGAGGAAAAAGCCTTCTTTATCCAACTGGTTACGAAGCTGGGGGACTTTGATATGGGGTTGTCCGGTACCGTCGACGGATACCATCATCTGGTGATGGTTACCCAGGGTACTGGGCGGAATTTCAACATAGCCTGAGTCAAAGGGAAGCGCTAGTTTACCCATAAAAGCCGTTGGGCCAGCACCGATGGGGAGGGTGTGGCAATCCACGCAACGGAATGCGCTGTCCAGATTCAAGTCTACATACTCGTTGAAGCCGTCCCAGGCATTGCCCCCGCCGGGTACCGCAGTTTCCATAGGCGTGCCAGTGGCAGAAAAGGACTTGGGGGTCAATGGTGCGGGTGCGGCGAAGAAGCCTTTCATGTCCAGGTTCTTGTTGGTGCCTACGCTCTTCCAGTCAGGACCACCGGGAAGGGTGTTGTCGAGGAGGCGGAATGGATTGGGACCAAACTGGATGGAGGAAAGAAAGTTTTTAAATTCCATCATCTTCATAGGGTCCAAAGGTGCGTCTCGTCCCTGGAGTCCGTCGAATGCCCCTGCAAACCCTTCGATACCGTCTTTGTCGCCACGCCAGTGGTGGGGTTCTTTACCGATGATGTCCTGGAGGGTCTGGGTCGTCATGGCCCCTTTCATGGGATGAAACTTTTCGAAATCATTCTCGTCGTCAATACCGGAACCCACCATGGTATTATGCGTTCCCACCGGGTTGGGGGGGCCGGGTGTGCCCAGGACGAGGCCGTCGCCGTAACCTTTAATGTCGTCAAAATTAGCGTCTGACGGTGCGGGGATATTGCCCAGACCGTCGACGATCTGTGCAGGATTACCCAGGTCCCATGCGAGGCGGTCCATGCGCCCATCGAGGTGACAGGAAGCACAGGCAATCTGGCCCAGACCGGAGTTATCGTGAGTGCTATAGAAATGTACCCGCCCTGCATTGAGCCAATCGGGCGTGGGGTCAAAGAAAGCCTGGGTCGCGAGGACACTTTCAGCGCCCGGTGTGGTGGTGTCGAGGAGATAGACTGTGCTATCGAATTTATTGACCACATAGAGTCGGTCGAGGGTCGGGTGATGTGCGAGGCCTGTGGGGCCTGTGCCTACTTCAATGCTGTGTCCCATGCCCACGCGGAGGCCCGTAGTGGAATCCACTGCGACAATATTGTTGGAGCCCATGCCGCTGATGTAGACGGTAGAACCATCGTTGCTGAACGCTACACCACGGGGGTCGCCAATTGATTTGTTGCGGTCAGGCTGTGGTACAGAACCGTCTTTATAGGCCATGCCGGGTCCGCCCTGGGCGGCGTCGAGATGGGCTTCGTTAAGATCGACGAGGGCGACGGGCGTGCCGTTGGCTTCGGTTATGGAAAGCAGAACCCGGACGAAGGTACCCGTCAGGTTCGGCTCAAAACGTATTTCGTTGGTGGCGTCGGTACCGACCATATAAACACGCCCGGCGTTGGGACCAGCGGGGTTAATCCCCAGGGCCATGCAGATGTTCATCTGGCGCGTGGCGTAGGTGGGCGCTGTAAGTCCGGCATCGAGAGGCTGGATAGCGATGTCATTATCGAGCATGTCCCAGCCTGTGAAACGACCTGATTCTGCGGCGCGGTCACCAGTGATATAGCGGGTCCAGTCCTGGCCGTTGTCGTCTTTCCATTTGTCGCCATCGGTAAAGTCTTTTTTTACGATGATTGGGGATTCGGGAGCCGGGATGCCTGCGGTAAAGAGATCGATTACAGAAACTGATTCGCCATGGGCTTCATAACTACCGGTAACAGAGCTGGCACCAACCGAGCCATCGTTTGGGGGCGGGTTAATAGCAAAGACACCGGGAAAACCATTGCCGGGGCCGTCAAAGTAGTACGGGTGATCCGTGTGACCGTTTTTGTTTAAACCCGCAGTGCTGGGGGGGTAGGACGTGGAGGAAGCATCTGCCCCGGCGATGATGGTGGTGCTGTTGCCGGATTCGAATATGGCAGCATAGACCCGATCAGTGCCTGTGGGATTGATGGCGAGGGCGCGGGGGTCTTCGCCGTCGAGATAGACTTCATCCATCAGCATAGGCGGGTCGAGAGAATATACCTGCAAGATGTCTGTTCGTGAGCAGGAAACGACCGCGACGGGGGTGGAATCGCGTGTACCGAATACAACGTCGGCGGGTTCGTCGCCGTTGGGGGCGCCTTCGAGGTCGCCATCATCGTCGCCATCGTGGAGGCGGTATGTAACGATGGTGTCGGTTACGTGGCCATCGGCAGCATTGACGATGCTGATGGAATCGGAGACCTGATTGATAACCCAGAGCTCGTTGTCGGTGCGCCAGCGCGCGGTCACGGGGTCATAGCCTACAGGGACCGAGACGGATGGGGTAAGGCTCCCGTCAACGAGGTTGATGTTGTAAATTTCAATGTGGGCTCCAGCGGTATTCACCACAGCGAGCAAGGAGCCGGAGGGGTTAATATCGACAGGATGAACGTGGGGAGTCTCGAAGTTTCGGAAGGAACCCTCTTCGGGCATCATCATTTCCATGGGCATGAGGGACTTACCGCCCTTGAGCATGGCATCGTATTCCGGGGGATACTTCCCATTGCCGTGCGCCATGACGGGTTGGGTCGGGGCGATAACAAGTGAGAGGACAAGTACAGCAACTAAAAAAGGATTCCGGATTTGCACAGCACGACACTCCTAAACATTGTGGCAACGTACAGTATGCTCTGCCGGGCATGGTGTACAGGATGTTCAAGAGTACCCTAAACGGGGGAAATGGTCAACCCATGATTCAATAGGGTGATTAACGTATGAATAGTGTTATTTCAGTGATTCGCCCTGACCCATGGCCTTGAACTGCACCTGGACAACTGGCTTGGGGTCGCCTTCGAATTCGCAGGTGAAGATAATGTCGTGGGGACCATTGGCGATGGTGGGCGGCACTTCGGAGAGCTCGTAGTTGCGCACCTGGCGCCCCTTTTCATCATAGAGGCGCAGGTTCCTGGAGCCATCGCAGAGGAGGGTATAGCCAGCCTTCATAGAGAAAGGAATCTCGAAGGTATTGTAGTTGTCGAATTCCAGTGTGATGTTATCGATCTTGCCCTGGTCGCCTTTGATCTCCAGCATGAATTGCAAAGGTTGGTCCTCGCCAGGCTGGGTATACATCCATTCGGCATAGGTCGGTTCGCCGGGCTGACGCACGTAGTGTTCGTAGCTATAGGTCTCGGAGACGTGGTAAGGATGGAGCGCGTAGTCGTCGCCGTTTTTCGCGAGATGGAATTCACGTGTGGTGTCGCGCATGGCTTCGCGCTGTGCATCGGTAAAGGCGTCGTTCATGCGGAGGGCTTCCCATTCGCGGATGGCGTCGAGCAAGGCATCGGTGAGCGGGTTAAACTCAAGTTCTTTTTGTGAGGTTGCCATGGCGAAACCAGAGTTGTAGCCTGCGGAGCGGGCCATGAGCCATTCGATGTCGGCGAGGGTAGTGTCTTTGGTGAGTTGGAACCAGCCGAGCATTTTGGGCATGAAGTTACGTTCGAGCATGGCCTGGTTGTTGATGCGGTACTCGGCCATGGAGCTGCGGAAGCCACCATACCAGGGCTCGCCCCAGTTGCAGCAGGTGTTGATGTGCCAGTAGAAGGACTCGGAGTTGCTGGTGCCGTTGTGTACGAAGTGATCCAGGTTGTCGTAGAAAACCTTGGCGAACATCTCTGGGCCGAAGTCGCCCTGACCGCTGGAGTGGCAGCCTTCGTGTCCGTCGAAATCGAAGTGAGTGATGCCGGTACGGTTAAAAAGTTCTGCGAGGTTCTTGGCAATTTCACTTTGCATTTCGTAGTTGGACAGGAAGACCTTGTACGAATGATCCATGAGCTTGCCCACTTCGGCAACTTTTTTGTGGTCGGCTTTTTTCGTACCGAATGCACCACGACGACAATCGAGCAATTGCCACGGTGCGCTGTCGCTCACCTTGCTGTAGCGGATAAGCTCTTCGTCGATCATGACGGTCTTGAGCCAGTTGAATTCGGTGTTGTTGAAGAATTCGGGAGAGGCAACTTCAATGGTGGTGTCCTTGGAATCAATATCGGCAACAAGGGCGCTGCTGCCAGTCTTGGCCAGGCGTTTGTCGGGGATGGGCGTGACATAGGGGTCGTTGGTGTTGATGAAATTGGTGAGGGTGTGGACGCCTATGAGGAGTCCTGCGGCTTTCGCCTTGTCGGCGCACATCTTCATGCCTGCTTCGCCGTTGGGGAATTCTTTGGGATTGAGGATGTAGTTGCCCCAGCTCTTGAAGGGTCCGGGGTGGTAGAGGGAAAGGAAGTTGCCTTGCCTGGCATAGGTAATCATTTCGTCGATATTTTCTTCGTTATAGCCTGCGATGAGATAGGAACGACCCAGGTCTTTGTTCATGCGCGACCAGGTCCCGTTGTACATGGGATGGGGCAGGTCTTCGGTGATCTCAATTTCGCCGATGCGTTCGAGGGTTTTAGCTGCGTCAACGCCAAAGAGGGCGATGCTGGAACCAACCACGGTTTCCCCGGGAATGGGCGGGATGGGCATATTGGGTTGTTGTCCGCCCCAGACGTTGGCGGTTCGGGGGCGGGAACGGTCGAAGGTGTAGGCCTGGAGGGTGCTACCCCAGTCGGTTGCCATGGCGGAACGCCCCCGGGCGACGTCGCGCCCTTCATCTATGTCGGTGGGGCCACCCAGGGTCTTGGGGCTGAGGCCCAGCATGCCAATGGCGAAGGTGTCGTTGCGGACGATACCGAGGACTTCGCCTACGGTCTCTTTGATGGTGGTTGCCACGGTGCCCCATTGGACACGGTCAAAGGCTTCCAGGGGAGAGGCTTTGATAATTTCGAGGGTGATGTGGGTGGGTTTCTGTTGCACCGCTACGGTTGCTGTCGCGTCGCCAAAACTGATTTGCAGGGTATTGTTAGCGGCGTCGTGGGTCAGGTTCGTTGGGCTGTGTAATGTGCCTTCGTTAAATAGTTGGAGCAAGGGTGAGGGCTGACCGGGGGCGGCGTATTCGGTCTGGTCTGTCGTTGATTTCAGACTGGTGACGTGTCCGGTATCGTTCAAGGTGATGACCAGGTCATCTGATTTTAATACGATGTCGGCCTGGGCTATACCCAGTACGCACAGACTCAATATAATTTCCCAGTATTTCATGATGCTTCCTTTTTTTGAAGAAGAAAAATTGTTGCTTGAATAGAGACTCGTGAAAGGTCATTCAGGTTTTTAAACTTTACTTATGTAATGACAGTTTGCGGTGGAGTGATT